>NZ_JAOTGL010000018.1:0-44930 GCF_044427045.1 Streptococcus sp. 2022WUSS135 | reverse complement strand
GAGAGTTAAGTGTTTGTTTTTCATTGTCGGTTACCAACTTGTCCCATAGTAAGTTCTACCTTATTTCTTTGTCTCATTCTAGTTTCCAGTTTTTAAGACAGACTAGAACTTACTTTGGGAATTTACTCTTTAGAAAAATTAGGTGAATTACAGGGAAGAGATTAGATTTACTATTGAAAACTCTTTTAAGTTAGAGTATAATAATAAGAAGAAAAATGTTTTTAGAGGGGATGGAAGACATGATTACTTTATTTTTGTCACCGAGTTGTACCAGTTGTCGTAAAGCTCGTGCTTGGCTGACAAGTCACGAAGTCCCTTTTATTGAGCACAATATTATGACTAGCCCTCTAACTGCTGAGGAATTAAAGAACATTTTAGCATTGACAGAAAATGGGACAGATGACTTGATTTCTACCCGTTCAAAAGTTTTTCAGAAACTAGATATTGATGTTGATGAGCTTTCTGTGAAGCAGCTTATTGGGTTAATCGAAACCTATCCGAGTCTCTTACGGCGTCCGATTATTTTGGATGAGAAGCGGATGCAGATTGGTTTTAACGAAGATGAAATTCGTGCATTTCTTCCGCGGAAGTACCGCAAACAAGAACTAAAAAATGCTACATTGAGAGCAGAAATAGGATAAGAAAGATAAAAGATATGAACAAAAATTATTCATATCCACTTGATTTTTCGTGGAGCACAGAGGAGATTTCCTCCGTGCTTTCTTTTTTGAATCAGGTGGAAGTAGCTTATGAAAAAGGAGCAGATGCGGTAGCTATATTAGCTAGTTATAAAAGCTTCAAAGATGTTGTTAAAAGTAAGGGACAGGAACGTCAAATTGATCGTGACTTTGAAGCAGTTTCGGGTTATTCAACCTATCGAGTTGTTAAGGCTGCTCGAGACAAGGGGAAAGGAGTTATTCGTTTTGGAAACTAAGTATCACTTTGCCCAAACGATTGTCCTGGAGGCTGGAAATTTTCTCCGACAGCATCTACATGATGATCTTCAGATTGAAGAAAAAGGTGACTTTACAGACTTGGTAACGCACCTTGATAAACAAGTGCAAGAAATGCTGACTCAACAGATTCAATCTCGCTATCAAAGTGATGGGATTTTAGGTGAGGAAGGTGGAGACGTTTCTTCTATTCATGAGGGAAATGTTTGGGTTATTGATCCAATTGATGGCACCACAAATTTTATTGCTCAAAAAACTGATTTTGCCATTATGGTGGCTTATTTTGAAAATGGAGCAGGAAAGTTCGGTATCATTTATGATGTCATGCGAGACAAACTTTTCCATGGAGGAGACTCATTCCCTGTTTATTGCAATCAAGAACGCTTAAAGAAACCAGAGCTGCGCCCTCTTCGCCAGAGTTTGATAGGTGTAAATGCAAAGTTGTATGCAGCCAATGCACATGGAGTGGCAGAATTAGCAAATCAGAGTTTAGGCATAAGATCTGTAGGAAGTGCTGGGATTGGTTTTGCCCACGTTCTGGAAGGAAGATTATTTGCCTATGCTTCTTATCTGTGTCCATGGGACTACGCAGCAGCCAGTATTATTGGTTCCTCTTTAGGTTTAGTCATGTTAAGTTTTGATGGTCCGAGTCTGGCCTATGATAAGCGAGAGTTTGTCATGCTAGTATCAGAATCCCATCTTGAGGAAGTGAAGGGGTATATATTCTAATGCAATTACCACAGGATTTTATAGATAAATATAATCATTTGCTTGGTAGTGAAGCCCAAGCATTTTTTGAGAGTTTCGAACAAGACCCAATCTCAGGCTTTCGCACAAATCCTCTTAAAGAAAGCCAATTGGACTTTGAGCAACCAATCCCTAATATGACTTGGTCATACTATGGTAAGGTCTCAGGGAAATCTCCAGAACATGTAACTGGCTTAGTCTACTCACAAGAGCCAGCTGCACAGGTTGTCGGTCAGATTGCAGCTCCGGAAAAAGGGATGAAAGTGTTGGACTTGGCAGCAGCGCCAGGAGGAAAGTCTACTCACTTGCTTTCATACTTAGAAAATACAGGGCTTTTGGTTAGTAATGAAATTTCCAACAAACGAGCAAAAATCTTGGCTGAAAATATTGAGCGTTTCGGAGCGAGGAATGTTGTTGTAACAAATGAATCAGCAGACCGCTTGGAAAAGGTCTTTCCAGGATATTTCGATATGATCGTCCTAGATGCTCCCTGTTCAGGTGAAGGGATGTTTCGAAAAGACCCCGATACGATTCAATATTGGTCCAAACATTATCCAGCACAATGTGCAAGCTTACAACGAGAGATTTTAGAATCGGCCTTGAACATGTTGGCTCCAGATGGTCAATTGATTTATTCTACTTGCACTTGGTCACCAGAGGAAAATGAAGAAGTAGTGACTTGGCTCTTAGAACAATATGATTTGGAACTAATAGACATTCCTAAAATCAATGGAATGGTAGAAGGAATCGGTTATACAGAAGTTGCTCGTATGTATCCCCACCATTTTGCAGGAGAAGGTCAGTTCGTTGTCAAATTTAGATTTCTAGGAGAAGCCAGTCAGAAAAAATTAAAACCAGGAAAATCCAATTTGAATAGAGAACAACAAGCTCTCTGGAAAGAATTTGAACAGAAGCATTTAAGGGTTCAATTGGATGGTTTACTACAGGTTTTTGGCGACAATCTCTATCTACTGCCACACGGTCTTCCTGATTTGTCAAAAGTAAAGATTGCTCGAAATGGTCTTCACTTGGGGACGTTTAAGAAAAAACGATTTGAACCCAGTTTTGCTTTAGGTCTAGCACTCCTTAGTTCGGAGGTTAAAAATCGAGTGGAAATCAGCTTAGAAGAATTCTCGTCCTATACTGCTGGACATACAATAGCTGTGTCCAAGGATTTAGCTAATGGCTGGTATCAGGTAGCAGTCCAGGGGAACGGTCTTGGTTTCGCAAAAATTGTATCTGGAACGCTTAAAAACGGCTTTCCAAAAGGGTTGAGATTTTAAAATAAATCAGCAAATTTTTTTTGCAACTTGTCTTTTTATATGATATAGTGGATGAGTGGAAATATCTTGTAAATTCTATGTAAAATACAGAGTTAATTTTAGGAGATTCCACTGAAAAATGTAAAGGAAAAAACGAAATGAAAAAAAAGCAGAAGCTTGGAATTGCAGCTTTGTTTCTTTTGAGTAGTATGGCTCTTTCTGGTTGTTCTTCTTGGATCGATCGAGGAGAGTCTATTACAGCCGTAGGTTCGACAGCGCTTCAACCACTTGTTGAGGCAGCAGCAGATGAATTTGGTAGTGTCAATATCGGTAAATCCATCAATGTTCAGGGTGGAGGATCAGGTACTGGCTTGTCACAAGTTCAGTCTGGAGCTGTTCAGATTGGTAACTCTGACGTATTTGCTGAGGAAAAAGATGGTATTGATGCAAGTAAACTTGTTGACCATCAAGTAGCAGTAGCTGGTTTGGCCGTTATTGTAAATGAGCAAGTATCGGTTAAAGATATTACTACAGAAGATCTGCGTAAAATTTTTACTGGTGAGATTACCAACTGGAAAGAACTGGGTGGTAAGGATTTGGAAATTTCAATCATTAACCGTGCAGCTAGTTCAGGTTCACGTGCGACCTTTGATAGTGTTATCATGGATGGACAAACCGCAGCTCAGAGTCAAGAACAAGATTCTAACGGTATGGTAAAATCTATTGTTGCTCAGACACCAGGTGCAATTTCCTACCTATCATTTGCTTATCTAGATGATTCCGTTAAAACAATTAAGCTAAACGGTTTTGAACCAACTGCTGAAAATGTAGCAACAAATGATTGGCCAATTTGGTCCTATGAGCATATGTATACGATGGGAAAAGCGACTGATTTGACAGAAGAATTTTTAGATTACATGATGTCAGATGAAGTTCAAAATGGTATCGTTGAAAGTATGGGATACATTTCTATCAACGATATGAAAGTTGTGAAAAGTGCTGATGGCACGGTGACTGAGAAGGAGTAAGCATGAAAAACGAACAACTAGCAAAAGAGTTATCGTCTCCATCTAAAAATTCTCGATTAGAGAAGTTTGGTAAGGTAATTACATTCCTTTGTCTATCATTGATTGTCTTTATTGTTGCAATGATTTTGATTTTCGTTGCGCAGCGTGGATTATCGACTTTCTTTGTTGACGGTGTGAGCATCACTGATTTCTTATTTGGAAGCAAGTGGGAACCAAGCTCGAAAATATTTGGTGCCCTGCCAATGATTTCAGGTTCTTTCATTGTTACGATTCTGTCAGCTGTTGTTGCGACCCCTATCGCAATCGGTGCAGCGGTCTTCATGACAGAAATATCACCAAAACGTGGTGCAAAAATCTTACAACCTGTTATCGAACTTTTGGTTGGTATTCCATCGGTTGTATATGGTTTTATTGGTTTGCAAGTAGTTGTGCCATTTGTACGTTCAATCTTCGGTGGAACAGGTTTCGGTATCTTGTCGGGTGTATTTGTACTTTTCGTTATGATTTTGCCAACAGTAACCTTTATGACGGTTGACAGTTTGCGTGCAGTACCTCGTCACTACCGCGAAGCAAGTTTGGCTATGGGAGCCACTCGCTGGCAGACGATTTGGCGTGTTATTTTGAACGCAGCTAAGCCAGGTATTTTTACGGCCGTTATCTTTGGTATGGCGCGTGCCTTTGGTGAAGCCTTGGCGATTCAGATGGTAGTGGGGAACTCTGCGGTTATCCCGACTTCCTTGACAACGCCAGCAGCGACTTTGACTTCTGTTTTGACAATGGGTATCGGTAATACGGTTATGGGAACTGTTCAGAACAACGTCCTATGGTCCTTGGCCCTAGTCTTGCTCTTGATGAGTCTTATCTTTAACATGATTATGAAATTTATTACGAGAGAGGGTAAGAAAAACTATGCACGCTAAAAAATTTGATAAATTGGCGACTGGTATTCTTTACTCAATCGCTGGTGTGATTGTCGTTATATTGACGTCACTGATTCTTTACATCTTGCTACGTGGGCTGCCACATGTAAGCTGGGATTTTTTGACAAGTAAATCTTCATCTTACAAAGCTGGTGGTGGTATTGGAATTCAGCTCTACAACTCATTCTTCCTATTGGTTGTAACGCTCTTAATTTCTGTTCCCTTGTCAACCGGTGCAGGTATTTATTTGGCTGAATATGCTAAAAAAGGTCCATTGACTAACTTTATCCGTACCTGTATTGAGATTTTGTCATCCCTACCGTCCGTTGTCGTTGGTTTGTTTGGTTACTTGATTTTCGTTGTTCAGTTTGAGTACGGTTTTTCTATCTTATCAGGTGCCTTGGCTCTTACAGTCTTCAACTTACCACAGATGACGCGTAATGTAGAGGACAGCCTTCGTCATGTTCACCATACACAACGTGAAGCAGGATTGGCTCTTGGTCTATCACGTTGGGAAACTGTTCTCCATGTTGTTATCCCAGAAGCACTTCCAGGGATTGTAACAGGTATCGTCTTGGCATCTGGTCGTATCTTCGGTGAGGCAGCAGCTCTTATCTACACGGCTGGTCAGTCAGCTCCAGCTCTTGACTGGTCAAACTGGAATCCATTGAGTGTTACTAGTCCGATTTCTATCTTCCGTCAATCAGAAACCCTTGCGGTTCATATCTGGAAGGTAAACAGCGAAGGGACAATCCCAGATGCAACCCAAGTTTCTGCTGGTTCAGCAGCAATCCTCTTGGTATTTATCTTGATTTTCAACCTTTCTGCACGATATATCGGTAAGAAACTTCATGCGAAACTGACTTCAGCAGCCTAGAAGTCTGACTTATAAGGAGAAAAAATGGCAGATTACAACTGGAATGAACGCCATATCATTACTTTTCCAGAGGAGAATATCGCCCTTTCGACAAAAGATGTTCATGTTTACTATGGTAAAAATGAAGCAATCAAGGGCATTGATATGCAGTTCGAAAAAAATAAAATTACAGCCTTGATTGGACCATCAGGGTGTGGGAAATCAACCTATCTTCGCAGTCTTAATCGTATGAATGATACTATTGATATTGCTAAGGTAACCGGTCAAATTCTTTATGAAGGAATCGACATCAATAGACCAGATATGAACGTTTACGAAATTCGTAAGCATATCGGAATGGTATTCCAACGTCCCAACCCATTTGCAAAATCTATTTATCGTAACATCACATTTGCACATGAACGTGCAGGCGTGAAAGATAAGCAGGTTTTGGATGAGATTGTTGAAACTTCTCTGAAACAAGCAGCCCTTTGGGATCAGGTAAAAGATGACTTGCACAAGTCAGCCTTTACTTTATCAGGTGGACAGCAACAGCGTTTGTGTATTGCACGAGCTATCTCTGTAAAACCACAAATCTTGCTTATGGATGAGCCTGCATCAGCCTTGGACCCGATTGCGACTATGCAGTTAGAAGAAACTATGTTTGAATTGAAGAAGGACTACACCATTATCATTGTTACGCACAATATGCAACAAGCAGCTCGTGCGAGTGATTACACAGCTTTCTTCTATCTGGGTGACTTGATTGAATATGATAAGACAGCAAACGTCTTCCAGAATGCAAAACTCAAGTCAACTAGTGACTACGTTTCAGGACATTTTGGATAGAAAGGGAACAAATGACATCACCTATTTTACAAGTAAAAGATTTGTCTGTTTACTATAACAAGAAAAAAGCCTTGAATAATGTGTCAATCGATTTCTATCCAAATGAAATTACTGCTTTGATTGGACCATCTGGTTCTGGTAAGTCAACCCTCTTGCGTTCTATTAACCGTATGGGAGATTTAAACCCAGAGGTAACATTGACAGGTGCGATTGATTACAACGGAAAAAACATATACAGTCCTCGTACGGATACTGTTGATCTTCGTAAGGAAATCGGTATGGTCTTCCAACAACCAAACCCATTCCCTATGTCTATCTACGAGAATGTCGTTTATGGTTTACGTATTAACGGTATCAAGGACAAGCAGGTCTTGGACGAAGCAGTTGAGCGTTCCTTGATTGGTGCTTCTATTTGGAATGAAGTGAAAGATCGCTTGCATGACTCGGCAGTTGGACTTTCAGGTGGTCAGCAGCAACGTGTATGTGTGGCCCGCGTATTGGCGACAAGCCCAAAAATTATTTTGTTGGATGAGCCAACTTCAGCCCTTGACCCAATCTCGGCTGGTAAAATTGAGGACACACTTTATGGTCTGAAAGATAAGTATACAATGGTGCTAGTAACACGTTCTATGCAACAGGCATCACGTATTTCAGATCGAACAGGTTTCTTCCTTGATGGCGATTTGATAGAATACAATTTGACAAAAGAAATGTTCATGAACCCTGCAAACAAAGAGACAGAAGATTATATTACAGGTAAGTTTGGTTAGGCCTGTTAAAAAGAAAAGAGGTTTATATGTTAAGAGCGCAGTTTGAAGAAGAATTAGGAAAACTTCACAATCAATTTTACGCGATGGGAAATGAAGTTTTGGCTCAAATTAATAATGCTGTTCGTGCCTTTACAACTCATGATCGTGAATTGGCTAAAGAAGTGATCGAAGCCGATAAAAAAATCAATGATTTTGAAATTAAACTCGAAAAGAAATCTTTAGAGATTATTGCTTTGCAACAACCAGTTTCTACAGATTTACGTCGAGTAATCACTGTCTTGAAAGCAACAAGTGACTTAGAACGTATGGGAGACCACGCAGTTTCGATCGCAAAAGCTGCTATTCGTATGAAAGGCGAAGTCCGTATTCCAGTAGTTGAAGATGAAGTGAAGAAGATGGGGCGCGAAGTTCGAAAACTTGTTGAAGAAACTTTGGAGCTTTATCTTGGTGATGCGGATATGGAAGTCGCATATGAAGTAGCTGCTCGTGATGAGGTTGTTAATGAGTTTTATTCAAGTATCCAAGAATTGACAACGGAAGAAATCAAGAAGAATCCAGAATCCTTGGTTGCTGGTCGCGACTATTACCAAGTTTTAACCTACTTGGAACGTGTCGGTGATTATGCTAAAAATATTTGTGAGTGGGTTGTTTATCTACGCACAGGTGATATTACAGAGTTGTAATTCAGAAGTCCGAGAGGGCTTCTTTTTATGTAATGGACTTTTATAAAAAATGCTGAATTTCTTTAGCGTGGTTTAAGTTTTCAATACTATACTATTATCATCAGGTAAAGAGGAGTTATTTAATGGGTCTCATTCTGATAATATTCTATTGAAAAGGGGAATTTCATGTCATTTATTAATCAATTTAAGTCACAGTCAAAAACAGTACTAGCTGCTGTTGCTATTTCAGCTGCTACCTTGGGCTTTGCAGGGGGAATGAGTATTTCTAAAAGCTCAGCAGGAGTTTCAACACAAAGTCAGGCAACTTTGGCGCAAAATGGTTCCGTAGCTAAGAGTGGACAAGTAGCTACCCAAGGTATGCCACCAGGTCAAGGTGGAGCTAAACAAGATATGTCACCAAGACAAGGAGGAAATAGCCGAGGCATGCCACCAGGTCAAGGAGGTCCTACACAAGGCATGCCATCTGGACAAGGTACAACTCCTCCTGATGCGACAAGTGGAGCAACCCAGTCAAACTCGAGTACTTCTTCTGATGAAGTGAATGCTTTAAAAAAGAGGAATCAAGAAATTAAAGCTCAAATTTCAGGAGATAGTAGTTCTTCTAATCAATAAATATTGAGATTTCGATTTTTACTTATTCCATGATATAATGAACTCGTATCAATAAATAGTTAGATAAAGACTACCTTATCATTCATTTTTCAGATGGTCATAGTAATACTTTATCTAACCATTTCTCTTAAAGACCGTGACCTGTCCCAGGTCTTTGGTTTGTTTATTAAACCGAAATGTAAGGAAGTGTATGATGATTAAAATATTGTTAGTGGAAGATGATTTAAGTCTATCAAATTCTGTTTTCGATTTCTTAGATGATTTTGCAGATGTTATGCAGGTTTTTGATGGTGAGGAGGGCGTTTATGAGGCGGAAACAGGCGTTTATGATTTGATTCTTTTGGATTTGATGTTGCCTGACAAAGATGGCTTTCAAGTCTTGAAAGAGTTACGTGAAAAGGGGGTTACGACACCAGTTCTGATTACCACAGCCAAGGAAAGTCTAGAGGATAAAGGCCATGGTTTTGAATTGGGAGCTGATGACTACTTGACAAAACCGTTTTATTTAGAAGAATTGAAGATGCGAATTCAAGCTCTATTAAAACGAGCGGGTAAGTTTAATGAAAACACACTAACCTTTGGAGATGTGACAGTTGACCTATCTACAAATATGACGATGGTAAATGGCGAAGAAGTTGAACTGCTAGGAAAAGAATTTGACCTACTAGTTTATTTCTTGCAAAACCAAAATGTTATTTTGCCAAAAACACAAATTTTTGACCGTATTTGGGGCTTTGATAGTGATACTACAATTTCAGTAGTAGAAGTATATGTTTCTAAAATTAGGAAAAAGTTGAAAGGAACGACTTTTGGGGAAAATCTTCAAACCCTGCGTAGTGTCGGATACATTCTAAAAAATGCCTAAGCGATTTAAAAAATTAATGTACACGGATAAATTTTCTTTCTTTATCCGTTATTTTGCAGTATTTACTCTGATTTTTGGTTTAATGACAGCCATCATTTTTCAATTAATGCGTTCAACTATGTACCAAAATTCAGATAACACCTTGAAACGCATTAAGAAAGAACCAGCGCTGGCTGTTGGTTTTGCAATCGCAAGAACCTATGAGCCCAATTCTGTATTTATCCTTCAAGATAGTCCAACTGGTGAAGAAACTACGAGCTCTAGTTCAGATAGCATGTCTGTTCCTAAAAATCAAAAAAATACTAGAGCTGGAGATCAGCTGAGATTAGGTGCCAATACTCATGTTTTACTCTATAGTAAAAGCGGAGAGATGATTAATCCAGATACTTTTACTGGTTTGGCCGACCTATCATTAGACAAGGAAAAATTGGGTGAAATTAAGGAAACTACGGTTGAATCAAGTTTTGGTATGTCTGAAGATTATCGCTATATAACGATTGGGCTGGCTACAGATGAACTAGGTTATTATTCGTCCTATGATATAAAATATGCGACAATTTTGGTGAATGTCAGCCAAATTAAATCTTCCATTGAGAGCTATGAATCGACAGTTGCTATTGTTATGGTATCAGCTTGGTTGATTTCTATACTAGCAAGTATTTACCTATCGAATCTTAGCATGCGTCCAATCTTAATCAGTTATCAAAAACAAAAAGACTTCGTTGAAAATGCTAGTCATGAGTTACGCACACCGTTGGCAGTTCTTCAAAATCGCCTGGAAAGTCTATTTCGTCATCCCGAGACAACTATTTTGGAAAGTAGTGAAAGCATCGGATCTAGTTTAGAAGAAGTGCGAAATATGCGACTATTGACAACAAATTTACTTAATTTGGCTCGTCGTGATGATGGCTTAAAAGTCGATATGATCGATGTCCAACCCAACTATTTTGATGAAATCTTTGCTAATTACCTTATGATTGCCGAAGAAAATGGAAAAACTCTAACAGTTAATAATTTGATTCATCAGCCAATTCGAACAGACAAGGTTTTGATTAAACAGTTGCTCACCATTTTGTTTGACAACGCTATGAAGTATACCGATGATGATGGGACAATTCAAATAGCAGCTAATATCAAGGACAAACTAGTTTGTTTTACAGTTATTGACAATGGTTTGGGAATCAGCGATGCCGATAAAAAGAAAATCTTTGATCGATTTTACCGAGTTGACAAGGCTAGAACACGTCAAAAAGGTGGATTTGGTTTAGGTTTATCTTTAGCTCAACAAATTATTAAGAATTTAGATGGTGAGATTTCTGTGAGAGATAACCAACCGAAAGGGACTATTTTTGAGGTACGTTTACCCAAATAACTAACCATTCATCAAGATTAGAGGCTGGGTAAAAAGTCCAGCCTTTCTTCTCAAAGTTCGCTCTATTTCCAACTTCCAACTGTCTCCCAGATAGTTTTGTAGCGAACTCTGTTCGCTCTATCTCCAGCCTCCAAAGGTTCGGGGAACTGTTTCAGCTGGTCACCTAAAAATAAGAAAGTGACCATAGAAAATCTAACCTAAATGTTTGGAAGTTCGGGGAACTCTTTTTCGATCTATTGAATTCTTTCCACTCCCTTTTTGTTTTGTGTAGTTTGTCAGATGCCTCCTAATTATGTTATACTTAAACAAGAATGGGGGTAAATATGAGGAAAGTTTCTCGTGGAATTTTAACAATATTATTATCGGCGACAGTCCTTTCTGCTTGTTCAGGAGGAGGGAAAATTTTAAGTGAACGTTTGGAAGCGGCTAAAGTTGAATTTTCTAAAGAAAAAAAGCAACTAGAAGCAGAATTAACAGCATTAAAAGAAGAGGTTCAAGGAAATTTTTACTACCAACAATTGGATACTGATAAGGAACGTCGTGTCTATCTCCAATTTGTTAATGGACTCAGCAAGCGGATGCAAGTGATCGATATTGATTCTGTTAATGATGAAATATATTCACGCGTCTATTTTTCTGTCGCTCATGATTATCCAGAATTTTACTGGCTAACAGATGAAGCAGCAATGGCTGGTGGAATTGATATATTGGATTTAGAAGAGCCGGTGTATCCGAGTGATTTATCTCCGACACAAAATAAAATAGAAGATGAAGTGAATAAGATACTTGCTCAGACACCAAAAGGGTCGGACTATGAGAAGGTTAAATATTTTTATGAGGTGATTATAAAGCAAACGGATTACGACCTTGAAGCCCTGCAGACCAAATCTGTCACGTGGAGAAGTCAAGGAATTACCAGCGTGCTATTAGATAAGAAATCGGTTTGTGCCGGCTATAGTCGCACCTTCCAATATCTATGTAAAAAAGCAGGTATTGATTGTATTTATGTTACAGGGATTGCAAAAAATGGGCAAAACGGTGAGTTTGGGCATGCTTGGAATCTGGTCAAGATAAATGGACAATACTATGGTGTTGATACGACTTGGGGAGACCCAGTTTTTGATCAAGCTATAAGTGGAGAAGCGCATACAGATATTTCATACGATTATCTATGTGTCCCTGATGAAATCTTAGAGAGAAGTAGAATTGCTGATACCGACCTCCTCGACTACTGGGGAGAAGAACAATATTACGAACCTAGAGCATTGACCTATCCAAAGTGCACAGATAATTCATTGAATTACTATGTTCAAAAGGGAATCTATTTCACAAGCTTTGATGAAGCTGCAGTTTTACAGTCCATCACTGATCAGCGACTACAAGGTACGGATAAAGTAGTCTTGCAATTTGGAACAGCAGAAGCAATGCAACAAATGATTACATTGGCCTCTACTGAAAATAATGCTATTTTTCAGGCTTTGGGCGATGTAGGAGAGTATCAGTACTATTATAATGATCAAACCTATACATTTGAACTGGCAGATTGGTTCTAACGAATTAGTTTGAATCACAAGGAACATGCTCTTCCCTAATAATAAAAAAATAGGGAGCGAGGAAGACATACATGATGGCTCCGCTCTCACCCACAGAATAATGAAAACGAACATAAAAGCCCTCACTAGGTGTATAATCTTAGTGAGGGCTTTGTGGTTGACGAGTTAATGATGTTATTCATCGAGGGAAAAACTAATCCACTTTGTCCCGCCTCCTTATGATGGAAAAAATAAAAAAAAGGAAACCCAAAGGTTTCTTTTTAAATTAAGCAAGTTTTGATGCAAGACGTGCTTTATCGCGGCTTGCTTTGTTTTTGTGAATCAAACCTTTAGTTTCTGCTTTATCGATTGCTGAACTAGCAGCACGGAAAAGCTCTTCAGATGGGTTAGCTTCAAATGCTTTGATTGCAGTACGCATAGCTGATTTTTGTGCTGAGTTTTTCTCGTTTTGTTTAACGTTCAATTCAGCGCGTTTGATAGCTGACTTAATGTTTGCCAATGGTTTCACCTCCACCCTTTCTTGTACTAACTATACCATTATATCTGAAAAGAGTATTTTTGACAAGTGAAATTTATTTTTTTAGATAAATTTTATCAATCTCATGGTTTTCGGCCTTATGAAGAATAATATCAGCACGGTTTCTGGTTGGTTCAATGAATTTTTCTAAGTTAGCTAGATTAATGTTTTTCCAAGTATTCTGGGCAATAGATAGAATCTCAGGGTACGTCATCTGGGTAAAACGATGGTAATAGTTGTTAGGGTCATTTTTTGCCAATGTTAACAATTTTTGGAATCGCTCCAAGTACCAGGTTTCAATATGTTCTACATCAGCGTCAACGTATATAGATAGGTCAAAATAGTCACTGACATAGAGGCGCTGGTTTTGTGGATTTTGAAATACATTGATTCCCTCAACAATCAAGAAATCTGGAGACTTAATCTCCTGAGTTTTGTTGGGGACAATATCATAGATTTCATGTGAATAGACAGGGATTTGGCAGTCGTAGCCGTTTTTTATCTTATCAAGGAAATCAATCAATTTCTCCATGTCATAGGACTCAGGAAACCCCTTTTTATTTAACAGTTGCCGTTCTTCTAAAACCGCATTTGGATGGAGAAATCCATCCGTTGTCACTAATTCAACCTTGGCGTGTTTAAATGTCCGAGCGATAAGAATTTGCAGCAATCTACTAGTTGTTGATTTGCCGACAGCAACACTTCCAGAAACGCCAATGATAAACGGTTGAGGCTTGATAGTTTTCTGTAGAAATAAACTCTTCGTAAAATTTAGGTCTTTGCGTGCTTTCCGATAGATATGGATAAGATTAACCAAAGGAAGATAGATGTCAGAAACCTCATGTAATTGGATGCGGTCGTTAAAACTTTTAATAGAATTTAGTTCGCTTTGACTAAGTGGAATGGTAGTCTTACGATGTAGTTGTTGCCAAGTGGCTCGGTCAATTTGTTCAAAATTTAAAAATTCATTTTTCATACATAATTCTTCCTATAGGTAAGCGTTTCAATATCGATTTCATTTTATCATATTTTTCATGTAAGAAAAACTCTTGAAAACGTTTTTAGGAAATGTTATAATAAGTACATGTCCAATATGTATTACGAAAAAAATCCTACAATAGCACATGATATTCATGAAATCCACGTAAACTTACTAGACACCCCAATGTCTTTCATGACAGATGCAGGTGTTTTTAGCAAGAAGATGGTTGATTATGGTAGTCAAGTGCTTTTAAAAACCCTTTATTTTGAAAAAGGGGCATCGGTGTTGGATGTTGGCTGTGGTTATGGACCAATTGGTTTGACACTTGCTAAGGTGTTTAGCACCAAGACAACGCTGATTGATATTAATAGCAGAGCTTTGGATTTAGCTACAAAAAATGCAGAGAGGAATGGTGTTATCGCTAAAATTTATCAATCCAATATCTACGAAAACGTGGACGAAACATTCAATCATATTGTTTCAAATCCACCTATTCGAGCCGGAAAATCGGTTGTACATGAAGTAATTGCTGGGGCCTTTCAACGCTTAGAGGCACACGGAACCTTGTCCATTGTCATTCAAAAGAAACAAGGTGCTCCGAGTGCCAAAGCTAAGATGGAAGAGGTGTTCGGCAACTGCCAGATTATAAAGAAAGATAAGGGTTACTACATCCTTGAAAGTGTGAAAGAATGAGAGCAGTTGATTTAATTCAAAAAAAGCGTGATGGCTTAGAACTATCGTCTGAAGAAATCAAATGGTTGATTGATGGATATGTAGCTGGGACAGTACCGGATTATCAAATGTCAGCCTTGGCGATGGCGATTTATTTTAAAGGGATGTCAACACGTGAGATTTCTGATTTGACAATGTCCATGGTTGCAACGGGTGAACAGATTGATTTGTCTGCAATCCCAGGCATCAAGGTAGATAAGCATTCTACAGGTGGTGTCGGAGATAAGGTTACACTCATCTTAGCGCCATTGGTAGCAAGTTTTGATATTCCAGTTGCAAAGATGAGCGGTCGTGGACTTGGTCATACTGGCGGAACCTTGGATAAGTTAGAGTCAATCAAAGGATACCAGATTGAAGTTAGCCAAGCAGATTTCATCAAGCAAGTTCAACATACTGGTGTTGCAGTTATTGGTCAGTCAGATAATCTTGTCAAAGCTGATAAACTACTCTATGCCCTTCGTGACGTGACAGCAACCGTTGACATTATTCCGCTGATTGCCAGCTCAGTAATGTCTAAGAAAATTGCCGCAGGTGCGGATGCGATTCTTTTAGATGTCACGGTGGGAGAAGGTGCCTTCATGAAGACTGTTGAAGAGGCACGGGTTCTAGCTCAAACCATGGTGGATCTTGGGAAGGCGGTTGGTCGTAAGACAGTTGCAGTTTTGACTGACATGTCTCAACCAGTTGGAACTTCGATTGGAAATCGTTTGGAAATTTTAGAGGCTATTGAAATTTTACAGGGTAAAGGTCGAGAAGATGTTACCGAATTTATCTGTGAACTAGCCCAAATTATGTTGGGGCTTGCTAATGTTGAGAAAAGCATTGAAGAAGTACGCCAGCATATTGACAATGGTGCAGCATTGAAGAAATTTGAAGAGATGGTCCGTGCTCAAGGTGGTGACTTAGAAGATTTATATCGCCCAGTTCAGGTTACACAGCAAGTTCCAGTTCTTGCGGAAGAGGATGGCTATATTGTGGGGCTTCCTGCTTTGGAATTTGGTCTCTTTGCAATGAAACTTGGTGCAGGTCGTGCAGTCAAGACTGACAATTTAGATTATGAAACAGGTATTGTTTTCCATAAGAAAGTGGGGGAAGCTGTTTCTAAAGGCGAGCAAATCGCAACGATTTATGCCAATGAAAATATTTCGGAAAACATGCTTACAAATTTCCAAAAAAATGTTAAAATAGATAAAGAAAGTGTAAAAACGAAAGAAATCATCGAGATTATTTCTTAATGTACGGAGAAAGCTATGAAATTGAATAAATATATTGACCACACAATCTTGAAACCTGAGACAACACAAGAGCAGGTTGAAAAAATTTTAGCAGAAGCAAAAGAATATGATTTTGCAAGTGTCTGTGTTAACCCAACTTGGGTTGCTTTAGCAGCTGAAAGCTTGAAAGATAGTGATGTAAAAGTTTGTACGGTTATTGGTTTCCCTCTCGGAGCAAACACACCTGCTGTAAAAGCATTCGAAACAAAAGACGCAATTTCAAATGGAGCAGATGAGATTGACATGGTTATCAATATCGGTGCTCTGAAAACTGGAAATTACGATTTGGTTTTGGAGGATATTAAAGCTGTTGTAGAAGCAAGTGGTGATAAACTAGTCAAAGTTATCATCGAAGCATGTCTCCTTACTGACGATGAGAAAGTGAAGGCTTGTCAATTATCTCAAGAAGCTGGTGCGGACTATGTTAAAACATCTACAGGATTTTCTACAGGTGGTGCTACAGTAGCGGATGTTGCCTTGATGAGAAAAACAGTAGGTCCTGACATGGGAGTGAAGGCTTCTGGTGGTGCACGTTCTTATGAAGATGCTATTGCTTTTATCGAAGCAGGAGCGTCTCGTATTGGTGCGTCATCAGGCGTGGCAATCATGAATGGAGCGCAGGCGGATGGAGACTATTGATTTAATTGAATTAGCTGTAAAAAACAGTCAAAAAGCATACGTACCGTACTCAAAGTTTCCAGTTAGTGCAGTTCTTGTAGCTAAGACAGGGGAAATATTTACGGGTGTAAACATTGAAAATGCGAGCTTTGGTTTGACCAATTGCGCTGAAAGGACAGCTATTTTCAAGGCCATTTCTGAAGGTGTGAAAGATTTTTCTGAGATCATTATTTATGGTGAAACAGAAAAGCCAATATCTCCTTGTGGAGCTTGTCGCCAAGTTATGGCAGAATTTTTTGATAAGGATTTAAAAGTGACCTTGGTCGCTAAAGATAAATCGACAGTCGAGATGACAGTCGGGGAATTACTTCCATATTCCTTTACAGACTTAACCTAGTCTGTATGACAGTCATTTGACTGTAGCAATATTACTCTGCAACAATGTAGTTGCAAAAAGATTTTTAGGAGGGTTCAGAAATGAACAAGAAACTTGTTGGACTTGGTCTAGCAGCTGTTGCGGCTGTATCTTTGGCTGCATGTGGTAACCGTGCTTCAAAAAGCAGTAGCTCAGAAGCATCTTCATCAGCGGACACATCTGTGAAAGCTGCTATCGTTACTGACATTGGTGGTGTTGATGACCGTTCATTTAACCAATCTGCTTGGGAAGGTCTTCAAGAGTGGGGTAAAGCAGCTAGTCTTTCCAAAGGTAATGGCTACGATTACTTCCAATCAGCTAGTGAATCAGATTATATCACAAACCTTGATTCAGCTGTTGCTGGTGGTTACAATCTTGTGTTTGGTATTGGTTTTGCCTTGGAGAGTGCGATTGCTGAGGTTGCACCAAATAATCCTAATACACACTATGTAATCGTGGATAGTGTTGTTCCAGATCAAGACAATGTAGTTAGCGTAGGTTTCGCAGACCATGAAGCATCATATCTTGCTGGTGTTGCTGCAGCTAAATCAACTAAAACAAATCACGTAGGTTTCATCGGTGGTATGGAAGGTGTTATCATCGATCGCTTTGAAGCTGGTTTCGTTGCTGGTGCTAAGTCTGTAAACAAAGACATCAAGATTACAGTTGACTATGCAGGTTCATTTGGTGACGCTGCCAAAGGTCAAACTCTTGCAGCTGCTCAATATGCTGCAGGTGCAGATGTTATCTTCCACGCTTCTGGTGGTACTGGTAACGGTGTATTTGCTGCTGCTAAAGCAGAAAACGAAACTCGTAATGAAGCAGATAAAGTTTGGGTAATCGGTGTTGACCGTGACCAATCAGCAGAAGGTACATACACTTCTAAAGATGGTAAGTCTTCTAACTTTGTATTGGCTTCAACATTGAAACAAGTTGGTACTTCAGTTAAAGATATTGCAACTAAGGCAGCTGCAGGTGATTTCCCTGGCGGTAAAGTACTTCAATTCTCATTGAAAGATAAAGGTGTTGAATTGGCAGAAACTAATCTTTCAGAAGATGCTTCTAAAGCAGTTGCAGATGCTAAACAAGCAATTTTGGATGGCAAAGTAGAAGTTCCTGAAAAACCTTAATGAATTTCTTTTCGACAATTCCGATTCGGCGACCCGACGGGGCGCCGTTTTCGGGCTGAGATTTTTCTCAGTAAAGCCTATCAGCTATGGTAGGTTTTACTGACAAAAATGGTATAGTTGATGAAGAGTTTTTAAGTACTCAAAGTAGTACTGAAGAATTTTCAGAAAGCTATAGTCAGAAAGGATAATAGATTATGACTAAGGATTATGTCATTGAAATGCGCAATATCACTAAGATATTTGGTGAATTTGTAGCAAATGACCACATCAATTTGAATGTCAGACGTGGTGAAATCCATGCCCTTCTTGGTGAGAATGGTGCGGGTAAATCTACTCTGATGAACATGCTTGCTGGCTTGTTGGAACCTACAAGCGGTGAAATTGTTATCAACGGTCAATCCGTGAAGATTGACTCTCCATCCAAAGCTGCCCAATTGGGTATTGGTATGGTGCACCAACATTTTATGTTGGTTGATGCTTTCACAGTTGCCGAGAATATCATTCTTGGTTCTGAAACTACCAAAGGTGGCGTGATTGACCTTAAAAAAGCTATCGCAGAAATTAAAGAACTTTCTGCTAAATATGGTCTTGAAGTTGATCCAACTGCAAAGGTTGCAGATATTTCTGTGGGTGCACAGCAACGTGTAGAAATCCTTAAAACACTTTACCGTGGAGCAGACCTTTTAATTTTTGATGAGCCGACAGCTGTATTGACCCCTGCGGAAATTGCAGAGCTCTTGAAAATTATGAAAGCCTTGGTTGAAGAAGGTAAATCTATTATTTTGATTACGCACAAATTGGATGAAATTCGTGCAGTTGCCGATAGTGTAACAGTTATTCGTCGAGGTAAATCAATCGAAACAGTTGCTGTTGAAGGAGCAACAAACCAAGATTTGGCTGAGTGGATGGTTGGACGTTCCGTTTCCTTTAAAACAGAGAAAGTTGAAGCAAATCCTAAAGAAGTCATTTTGTCCATTAAGGATTTGGTTGTCAATGAAAACCGTGGTATCCCAGCAGTTAAGGGCTTATCGCTTGATGTTCGAGCAGGTGAGGTTGTTGGTATTGCCGGTATCGACGGAAACGGTCAAAGTGAGTTGATTCAGGCAATCACTGGTTTACGTAAGGTAAAATCTGGCTCAATCACTATCAAAGGTGAGGAAGTAGTTGGTAAAACTCCACGTAAAATTACAGAAATGCAAGTGAGCCACGTTCCCGAAGATCGTCATCGCGATGGACTCGTTCTTCCGATGACTGTTGCTGAGAACTTTGCGCTTCAAACTTACTATAAAGAACCGATTTCAAAAAATGGTATCTTGAACTATAATATCATTAATGAAAAAGCACGCGCGTTAATGGAAGAATTTGACGTTCGTGGGGCGAGTGAACTCGTTCCAATCAAGGCTCTTTCAGGCGGTAACCAGCAAAAAGCTATCATCGCGCGTGAAATCGATCGCAACCCAGACCTTTTCATTGTTAGCCAACCAACACGCGGTTTGGACGTTGGTGCTATTGAGTATATTCGTAAGCGTCTCATTGCAGAACGTGATAAGGGTAAGGCTGTTCTTGTTGTCAGCTTCGAATTGGATGAAATTTTGGATGTATCAGATAGAATTGCTGTTATCCATGATGGTGTCATCCATGGTATTGTTGAACCTGCTAAGACCAATAAACAAGAGTTGGGTGTCTTGATGGCAGGTGGACATATTGAGAAGGGAGAAGAACATGCTTAATAAATATAAGAATTTGGCCCTTCCATTAATGGCTGTGGTCAGTGGTATCCTACTTGGAGCGATTGTCATGCTTGTTTTTGGCTACGATCCAATTTGGGGCTATGAAGAGTTATTCTATTCAGCTTTTGGTAATATCAAATCAATTGGTGAAATTTTCCGTGCAATGGCACCACTTGTTTTCACTGCTCTCGGTTTCGCAGTAGCTAGTCGTGCAGGTTTCTTCAACGTTGGTTTGTCTGGTCAGGCCTATGTTGGTTGGGTTTTTGCTGGATGGTTTGCCTTGGCGAATCCTGACTTACCACGTCCGGTTTTGATTTTGGGAACAGTCTTGATTGCTATGTTGGCAGGCGGTATTGCTGGAGCTATTCCAGGTATTCTACGTGCCTATTTGGGAACAAGTGAAGTGATCGTTACGATTATGATGAACTACATCTTACTCTATTCATGTAACTATATCATTCGTGATGTATTTGCAGATAGTTTGATGAAGAATACGGACTCGACAGTTAACGTGTCAGCAAATGCCTCTTATCAAACAGAGTGGCTCCGTGCATTGACAGATAACTCACGTATGAATATTGGTATTTTCTTTGCCATTATTGCAGTTTTTGTGATTTGGTTCCTATTGACCAAAACGACTCTTGGTTTTGAGATTCGCTCAGTGGGGCTTAACCCAACAGCATCGGATTATGCGGGTATGTCTGCGAAACGTACAATTATTCTATCTATGATTATTTCAGGTGCTCTTGCGGGTCTTGGGGGAGCTATCCAAGGTTTGGGTACTTTCCAAAACGTTTACATCCAAAGCGGTAACTTGGATATTGGTTTTAATGGTATGTCAGTAGCGCTTTTAGCTTCTAATTCACCGTTAGGTATTCCATTGGCTGCCTTTCTATTCGGTGTTCTTTCTGTCGGTGCCCCAGGTATGGTACGTGCACAGATTCCACCTGAATTGATCAACGTTGTTACTGCATCAATCATTTTCTTTATCGGTGTGAAATTTATTTTTGAACAATTATTAAAATCTAGAAATAAAGCGAAAGGAGCGAAATAAGATGAATGTTTCAATTCTTGCCTTACTCATTTCGCAAATGTTGATTTATTCAGCACCCTTAATCTTTACCAGTCTTGGAGGGGTTTTCTCTGAACGCGGTGGTATTGTAAACGTTGGTCTAGAAGGAATCATGGTTATCGGTGCCTTTGCTGGTGTTGTTTTCAATATCGAATTTGCAGGGACATTTGGTAATGCTACTCCATTATTAGCTGTTATTGTAGGAGGTCTTGCTGGTGTTATCTTTGCCGCTATTCATGCGATGGCGACGATTAATTTCCGTGCAGACCACGTTGTCTCTGGTACGGTGTTGAACCTTTTGGCTCCAGCATTGGGAGTTTTCCTAGTCAAGGTTATCTATAATAAGGGTCAAACTGATAGTATTACTGAATCATTTGGTAAATTTTCATTCCCTATCTTGGCAGATATTCCAATCATTGGTGAAATTTTCTTCAAAAATACAAGCTTGATGGGTTATGTAGCTATTGCAACAGCATTTCTTGCTTGGTTCATCCTTTATAAAACCAAGTTCGGTTTGCGCCTTCGTTCAGTAGGTGAACATCCGCAGGCAGCGGATACTTTAGGAATCAATGTCTACGCTATGCGTTATGCAGGTGTGTTGATTGCTGGTTTCCTTGGTGGTGTTGGTGGAGCTGTAAGTGCTCAATCAGTGAATATCAACTTCTCTGCAACAACAATCGTAGGTTCAGGATTCATCGCTCTAGCAGCTGTAATTTTCGGTAAGTGGAATCCAATTGGCGCTATGCTTGCCAGTCTATTCTTCGGTCTTTCGCAAAGTTTGGCAGTAGTGGGTGGACAATTACCAGGATTGAAAGATATTCCAACGGTTTATCTTCAAATTGCACCATATTTGATTACTGTTATTGCCCTGTCTGCTTTCTTTGGTAAAGCAGTCGCTCCTAAAGCAGACGGTATCAACTATATCAAATCTAAATAAAAAGGTCCAATGGACCTTTTTATCATGTTCTTTGCTATACAGGAAATGAATAATTGTCCTATTCAAAGGAAGAGGAGTTACAGGGACTTTTGGTTGAGAATAGGAAGAATGACTGGTATAATAGTTTGTCACTAAGGTATGAAATGAGGTAATTGTGAGACTATTGGTGTTAAATATTGCAATGAGTTTAGATGGATTTATTGCACATAAGGATGGAAGCTACGATTGGATTGAAGGACATGGTACCGATAAATACGATACGGTCTTACAGTTTGATAATCAAAAATTCTTTAGGGAGTGGGAAAGAACTCAACCATTCATAGAAGAGTTCGTTTTCCCACCCCCGCACAGTTGATTAGGTTAGATTTGGAGTGTAAAACACGAACAAATCTGCCAATCAACCACTGCGCTGAGATGTTGACACTAACTTTGAGAAGCGGTGCTGGGCTTTTTGCCCAGCCTCGATGGGGAGAAAATCATTAGAAGATTGTCCGTTGGAAATGATTGAAGGACATCAAGAAAAGCAATTTATCGTTGCGAGTCATACTGAGCAGACGGACTATGGTAATGTGCGTTTCGTAAGGGACGTCATCGGGGAGATTATGGAACTTCGCTCTCAAGAAGGTGGAGATATTTGGTTGTTTGGTGGAGCAAGTCTGGTTCAGGACTGTTTAGAGGCGGGAGTGATTGATCACCTTATTATCGGGATTATTCCTACTATTTTGGGTGACGGTATTCCACTTTTCGCCTCACTTTTGGAAGAAAAGAAATTGCTCTTGGTAGAGTCAACCGTCACAGATGGAATTGCTATGTTACGTTATGATATTAGAAAGTAAAAAAGGCGAGCTATTGCTCACCTTTTTTACTATTTTATATAATTAGTTTTTTACACCAGCTGCAATTTCTGGGTTTGCGAAAGCATCGTCGATGATGTCTTTCAATTGTTTAGCAGATGCTTGCATTTTTTGCAATTCAGCTTCGCTCAATGGGATATTGACTGGACGAACGATACCGTGGGCACCGATGATAGCAGGTTGACCGATGAAGACATCTTCAACACCTTCGTATTGGCCAGCTTGGTAAACTGACAATGGAAGTACTGCATTTTCATCATCAAAGATTGCTTTAGTGATACGTGCAAGTGCAACACCGATACCGTAGTAAGTTGCGCCTTTTTTGTTGATGATTGAGTATGCTGCATCACGAACAGATACAAACAAGTCAACAAGACCTTGCTCATCAATATCGCGGTTATCTTGCAACCAGTCGTACAATTTCACACCAGCAACGTTGGCATGTGACCAAACTGCAAATTCTGAGTCACCGTGCTCACCCATGATGTAAGCGTGAACTGAACGTGCGTCGATACCGATTTTCTCAGCCAATGCTTGACGGAAACGAGCTGAGTCAAGAGAAGTACCAGAACCGATAACACGCTCTTTAGGGAAACCAGAGAATTTCCAAGTTGAGTAAGTCAATACGTCAACAGGGTTAGCAGCAACAAGGAAGATACCGTTGAAACCAGAGTTAACGATTTCTGTAACGATTTGTTGGTTGATACGAAGGTTTTTCTCTACCAATTCAAGGCGAGTTTCACCTGGTTTTTGTGGCAAACCAGCTGTCAATACAACCAAGTCTGCGTCATAAGCATCTGAATACTCAGCAGAGTAGATTTTTTTAGGGAATGTGAAGGCCAATGCGTGGCTCAAGTCTTCTGCATCACCTTGAGTACGGTCTTTGTTGATATCGATGATACCCAATTCTTGACCAATCCCTTGGTTAACAAGAGCATAAGCATAAGCAGAACCTACGGCACCGTCACCGACAAGGATTACTTTTTTGTGTTGTTTAGTTGCAGTCATTGCTAAACATCTCCTTAGTTTTATTTGGGGATGACTTCATCCCGACCATAATACATTCTAGCATGTTTTAAGCTTTTTGTCACTTGTGAAAGCGCCTTTGAAAATGTTTACATGCTAGTTTCCAACAAAGAAATTTATTCGCCAATATGGTATAATAGAAGCACAATGACTGTTGAAAGAGGCATATAATGCAAGATAAAAATTTAGTAACGGTTAATCTGACCAATGAGATGAAATCATCCTTCATCGACTATGCGATGAGTGTTATCGTTTCACGTGCGCTGCCTGATGTACGTGATGGTCTGAAGCCGGTTCATCGCCGTATTTTGTATGGGATGAATGAATTAGGAATTACACCGGATAAGCCACATAAAAAATCAGCCCGTATCACAGGGGATGTTATGGGTAAATATCACCCGCATGGAGATAGTGCGATTTACGAAGCAATGGTTCGTATGGCACAATGGTGGAGCTACCGTCACATGTTAGTTGATGGTCACGGAAACTTTGGTTCCATGGATGGCGACGGAGCAGCCGCTCAGCGTTATACAGAAGCACGCATGAGCAAGATTGCGCTTGAAATGCTTCGTGATATTAACAAGAACACGGTAAATTTTACGGATAACTATGACGCGAGTGAACGTGAGCCTGAGGTTTTACCTGCTCGTTTCCCTAACCTTCTAGTTAACGGAACGACTGGTATTGCCGTTGGTATGGCTACCAACATTCCTCCACACAACTTGGGTGAGACTATCGAGGCAGTTAAGCTGGTTATGGACAATCCCGAGGTAACAACACGTGAGATTATGGAAGTCTTGCCTGGACCAGATTTTCCGACAGGTGCCTTGGTTATGGGGAAATCTGGAATTCACCGTGCTTATGAAACTGGTAAAGGTTCAATAGTTCTTCGTTCCCGCACAGAAATTGAAGAATATGGAAATGGTCGTGAACGCATTGTTGTTACAGAGTTTCCATACATGGTCAATAAGTCCAAGGTTCAAGAACATATTGTCAAATTAGTCCAAGAAAAACGTATTGAAGGAATCACTGCTGTTCGAGACGAATCCAACCGTGAGGGTGTACGATTTGTTATCGAAGTTCGTCGTGATGCCTCAGCCAACGTCATCTTGAATAATTTGTTTAAGCAAACACAGCTTCAAACCAACTTTAGTTTCAACATGTTGGCCATCCAAAATGGTGTACCGAAAATCCTTTCTGTACGTCAGATTCTAGAGTCTTATATTGAACACCAAAAAGAAGTAGTCACTCGCCGTACACGATTTGATAAAGAAAAGGCTGAAGCGCGTGCTCATATCTTAGAAGGCTTGCTGATTGCTCTTGACCATATTGATGAAGTCATTCGAATTATCCGTAATTCAGAAACTGATGCTATTGCTCAAGCTGAATTGATGGAGAAATTTGACCTTTCTGAACGTCAGAGTCAGGCTATTCTTGATATGCGTCTTCGTCGTTTGACAGGTTTGGAACGTGACAAGATTCAATCAGAATATGATGAGTTAGTGGCATTGATTGCAGATTTGGCTGATATTCTAGCTAAGCCTGAGCGTGTTGTTCAGATTATTAAAGATGAATTAGAAGAAGTCAAACGTAAGTATGCTGACCCACGCCGTACAGAATTGATGGTTGGTGAAGTTCTTTCCCTTGAAGATGAGGACTTGATTGAAGAAACGGATGTTTTAATCACTTTGTCAAACCAAGGCTACATCAAGCGTTTGGCACAGGATGAGTTTCAAGCTCAGAAGCGTGGAGGACGTGGGGTTCAAGGAACTGGCGTCAAGGATGATGATTTTGTACGAGAATTAGTCTCTACAAGCACTCATGATCGCTTGCTCTTCTTCACTAACAAGGGACGTGTTTACCGTCTCAAAGGCTATGAAATCCCAGAATATGGTCGTACTGCAAAGGGACTTCCAGTAGTCAATTTGCTTAAATTGGAAGAAAACGAGGCAATTCAAACCATTATCAATGTAACTAAGGACCAGGAGGCAGATAGCTATCTCTTCTTTGCAACCCGCCAAGGTGTTGTAAAACGGACTAGTGTATCAGAATTTGCCAATATTCGCCAGAGCGGTCTGAAAGCTTTGAATTTGAAAGAAGACGATGAACTCATCAATGTTTTCTTAACAAATGGTCAAGCAGACATTATTATGGGGACTAAGTTCGGTTATTCTGTACGTTTCACTGAAACAGATGTTCGTAATATGGGCCGTACAGCAACAGGTGTTCGTGGTATCAATTTACGCGAGGGAGACCAGTTAGTTGGCGCTACTATGATTTCTGATGACCAAGAAGTACTCGTATTGACGGAAAAAGGTTTTGGTAAACGTACCCCAGCGAGTGAGTATCCAACCAAAGGTCGTGGTGGTAAAGGTATCAAGACTCTTAAAGTTGCTGATAAGAATGGCTCTCTAGCAGGTTTGACAACGGTATCTGGTGATGAAGATATTATGGTTATTACCGATACTGGCGTGATTATTCGTACAAGTGTTGCGAATATCTCTCAAACTGGTCGTTCAACCATGGGTGTAAAAGTGATGCGCTTGAATGATGAAGCGAAAATCATGACCTTTGCCTTGGTAGATGCTGCCGAAATTAAAGAAGAAAAGGAATAAATAATCATGTCAAAACGTGAAAAAAAGACGAAGCGTAAAGGTTCTTTTTGGCGCAATTTTTTAACAGTTGTATTGATACTGATTTCCTTGGCATTGATATTTAATACCTCTATCCGTAATTTTATTATCGGCTGGAATACGAATAAATACCAGATTAGCAATGTTACGACAGAGGATATCGAAAAGAATAAACAGGCTGAGACAACATTTGATTTCGAACAGGTTCAGTCTATTTCTACAGAGGCTATTTTAGCAGCTCAGTGGGATGCACAACGCTTACCTGTAATTGGTGGAATTGCGGTTCCCGAGCTTGGTATCAACCTTCCTATTTTTAAAGGGGTCTTCAATACTTCGCTCATGTATGGAGCTGGTACCATGAAGGAAAACCAAGAGATGGGGAAAGGAAATTATGCGTTGGCCAGCCACCATATTTTTGGTGTAACTGGTGCGGCAGATGTTCTCTTTTCACCGCTTGATCGTGCTAAAAACGGCATGAAAATCTATATTACTGACAAGACCAATGTTTACACCTACGTTATTGATAGTGTGGAAATTGTTTCGCCTGAAAGTGTCTATGTCATTGATGATGTAGAAGGACGTACAGAAGTTACGTTAGTGACATGTACGGACTATTATGCTACGCAACGTATTGTTGTAAAAGGAGTTCTTGAATCAACAACTCCATATAATGAAACTGCAAAAGACATCTTAGATTCCTTCAATAAGAGTTATAATCAGTATGATTATGGACAATAAAACATCTATATATTAAGAATAAAGAAGTGGTATGAAACTGAGGAGATATTCTTTGGTTTTATATGGCTTCTTTTTTTGCAAGATTTTACGAATAGATAGGTGAGGAGGAAATTATGTATCAAATTGAATTTAAAGAAGAGGCCATTCTACCTAGAGAACGTTTAGTAGAAGTTGGAGCTGAGCGTCTCAGTAATCAGGAATTACTAGCAATTTTTATTAGAACTGGGACAAAAAAAGAACCTGTTTCTATTCTCTCCAATAAATTATTGAATCGTTTGGAGAGTTTAGCGGCTCTAAGAGAACTATCAATTGAAGAATTGCAAAGTTTGACTGGAATTGGGCGCGTCAAGGCGATTGAAATTAAGGCTATGATTGAACTTGGAAAGCGTATCAATCAATCAGAGCTACTCTTAAATGAGAGAATTTTGGGAAGTGAGAAGTTGGGACGTAAGATGATTCATGAAATCGGGCATAAGAAGCAGGAGCATCTAGTTGCACTTTATCTCAATACACAGAACCAGATTATCAGTCAAAAAACGATTTTTATTGGGAGTGTTAATCGTAGCATTGCAGAACCACGTGAAATTTTGCATTACGCAGTAAAATGTATGGCAACATCGATTATCATTGTTCATAACCACCCGTCGGGTTCAGTACAACCGAGTAGGAATGATTTGCTATTTACAGAGAATTTAAAAGAGTCCTGCGAAAAGCTAGGACTGGTATTATTAGATCATTTAATTGTTGGAAATAAGGATTACTATTCTTTTAGAGAAGAAAGTGAGTTATTTTAAAGTTTATTGACAATATAGTGGAAGAGGTCTTTTTCAATCTCACGTTTACCGTAGAGTAGTTCAGGATGCCATTGAACCCCTAAAAATTTAGTTGGGTAGGCTGAATGAACTGCTTCAATAATTTGTTGATTATCCGATAGTGCAATGATTTCTAAGTCAGGTGCTAAGTCTTTGATAGCCTGGCGGTGAAATGAGTTTACACTCGGATCGGACTTATATATGTCGTAAAGTGGACTATTTTGAGTCAATTGAACCGTTTGACTGACTTCTTGTCCGTCTATGTCTTGCCAATGTTCAGAAATTGATTGATGAAGGCTACCACCTTGAGCTACATTGTAGAGCTGTAGACCTCGGCAGATACCGAAGATAGGTTTCTGATTTTCTTGGGCAGCCCTTATGAGGGCTAATTCAAACTCGTCACGCTTTGGTAGATAATTATCGCTGTCAATAGTCCTTTCTTCGTGATAGTAACTTGGCTGGACATTTTGTCCTCCTGTTAGGATGAGTTTGTCAATAAGATGGATATAATATTTTGCCAAATCAGGCTCTGTAACAGGAAGGATGAGTGGGAGTCCGCCAGCATCTTCAATAGCTTGTACGAGGCAAGTCTGGGTATAAGAAAGCAGGGGTTCTGTATGATCCCCTGTTTTATATTCATTTCCAGAAATACCAATAACTGGTTTTTTCATTGCTTATCCTTTTCGCATAAAGTAGAGTAGTGTCTGTAATTCACTAGTCAAATCAACATACTGAACAACGACATCTTTTGGGACAGACAAGTTAACTGGCGAAAAGCTCAGAATCCCCTTAACACCAGCTTCAACAAGAATATCGGTCACTTCTTGCGCTTTGACGCTGGGTACCGTTAGAATGGCTGTCTGAGAGTTTGCTTCGTTGATACGTTCCTTGATTTCTGAGATTGCATGGATTGGGATATTTTCATCTGTCGTTCCAACAGCTGGATTATCATCTGCTTCAAAAGCCATGACTATTTTCATTTTATTTCGTTCGTGGAAGCGATAGTGTAGTAAGGCCCGCCCCATATTCCCGACTCCAACAAGCATAACATTGGTGATGGAGGTATCATTTAGAATATCCGCAAAGAAATCCATCAACTCTTTGACATTGTAGCCAAAGCCACGACGACCAAGCTCTCCAAAATAGGAAAAATCTCGGCGGACGGTAGCCGAATCGATTCCGATAGCTTCAGCAATTTCTTTTGAACTAGCTTTTTCAATATTTCCTGCATAGAAACGTTTAAAAATGCGATAGTATAGGGAGAGACGTTTGGCAGTTGCGCGTGGAATATCAGATTTTTTATCGTTTTTCACTTTAGACTCCTTTATTTCGATAGAATACGCTTTATCGATTATTTATATATTAAACAGTTCTTTATTCTATTCTAGTCCAAGTTTGTGAAAAAATCAACAGATTGATTTTAAAAAAAGATTAAACAGGAAACTGTCTAATCTAGTGTTTGTAAATAGCGATAGAGATCCCCGATTGTCCCTTTGTAATCCAGAGCTTGTCCGTCTTGTGTAATGCTGGTAACTGGATAATAGTCTGGGAGGGTTAAGCAACCGGAAAAAGCCAGAATGGCTGCATCTTTATTCTCAAATGTTTGGATACGTTCTTGCTTGTAAGCATCAAGATAGTGAATTTCAATCATACTAACTCTCTTTTGTAAAGATGTCACGGTCAATCAAGCTATCCATGAGGAAATAGAATTTTTCTTGAATAACCTTGTTACTTTCTGGCTTAAAAATGTTTACCAGATGAAGACCAGACTTGTCGGTAATGTTAATTTTAAAACCAGTTAGGTCTTGATTGATAATAATTTTCAAGAGGAATCCTTGGTTTGAATTTGGAATTTCTTCCAGAAGACGTGTAAGCTGATAGTGACCTGCTTTGCTTTGTTCAAAGGTGTTATCACGGAGTGTATATTTTTTGATAGCAGGGCTAATGTGATAAGTAAAATTACAATCTTTTAAGGTAACTGATTGTTGGAATGCCATTTTAACCTCCAAGTATTTTCTTTAGTTCGATGATAAGAGTATCTATCTCTTCTTTTGTATTGATTTCAGATAGGCTGATACGAATGGATTCTTTCAGACGATGGGAGTCTTTTCCATACATAGCTTCTAAAACATGGCTATTTTGGACAACACCTGCCGTACATGCGGAACCGCTAGAAACAGCGATACCTACCAAATCTAGTTGCATGAGTAGTTGTTCATTAAGTTTACCAGGAAAACCGATATTAAGGACATGAGGGAGATGAGGTCCAGCCTGATTGAGATAATAGTCTAAGCCAGACAATCCCTTGATAATATGTTGTTGCAGTTCACTGACATGATTATGATGCGTATCTAAGGACTCATATTGTTCTGTTAGGGCAGTCGCCATAGCAGCAATAGCAGGGAGATTCTCAGTACCTGCTCGATGTTGCTGTTCCTGCTTTCCGCCGTGGATCAAGGAATCAAATTTATGAACTTTACTATACAGGAATCCCATCCCCTTTGGACCATGGAATTTATGGGCAGAGGCTGCGAGAAAGTCAATTCCGTAGTCAGAGGGAGCAATTGCAATTTTTCCAATTGCTTGGACAGCATCTACATGAAAGACGGCCTGATGATCGGCTAGGAGCTCTCCAATTTCCTTGATGGGAAGTAGCTGACCGGTCTCATTGTTAGCAAACATGACGCTGACTAAAATAGTATCTGGTCGAAGGGCATCCTGAATTTGTTGAGCGGTGATTGCTTGATCGACTGGTTGGATATAGGTTACCTCGAACCCAAACCGCTCCTCTAGATATTGCATGGTATGGAGGACAGCATGGTGTTCGATAGCCGTAGTAATCAGGTGTTTTCCTTTGGATTGATGTGCAAGTGCATAGCCTTGAATAGCTAAAGTATCAGCTTCGGAGCCTCCAGATGTGAAAATAATTTGTTCAGGAGAGGCGGAGAGAATCTGAGCAATCTCTTGACGACTTTGTCTAAGAGATTGATTGGCTTTTCGACCGCTTTGATGGATACTGGAGGGGTTTCCATAATTTTCTTGAGCCACTTCCATCATCCGTTGGAGTGCAGTAGGAGATAGAGCAGTGGTTGCTGCATTATCTAAATAAATCAAAGAGTTTACTCCTAGCTTTCTTTTTCAGGACTAGTAAATTTGAAAAGTGGGCTGAGTGGCTGATGTTCTTGGATGCGGTGGATGGCATCTGCAATCAAGTCACTAGCTGTTAGGAAGGCGATATTTTTAGGATGCTGTTCTTTGCTTGCAACAGAATCGGTAACTAATATTTCTTTGATTGGTGCTTCATCTAAGAGTTGGGCTGCAGTTCCCGCAAAGAGACCATGGCTGGCAACTGCATAAATTTCAGTAGCGCCACCTTCTTGGACAATTTTTGAAGCTTGTGAGAAAGTGCGACCAGTATTGAGAATATCGTCCACCAAAATAGCTTTTTTACCAGCAACATCACCAATAATATAGCCTTCAGAACGTTCAGAATCATCTTGAGCGTAGTCGATAATCGCAATCGGTGCATTTAGAAATTCAGCGATATTACGTGCGCGTTTGATACCAGAATTTTTAGGACTCACAATGACGACATCTTCTCCGCAGAGTCCTTTTTCCATGTAGTAAGCTGCAAAAAGTGGTTCTGTAAGGAGATTGTCTACTGGAATATCAAAGAAACCTTGAATTTGTGAAGCGTGCAAATCAAGAGTCAATACACGGTCGACACCAGCTTTAACCAGCATATTTGCAACTAATTTAGCTGTAATTGGTTCGCGTGGAGAAGCGGTACGGTCTTGACGAGCATAGCCGAAATAAGGGATGACCGCTGTAATGGTGTTGGCACTAGCACGTTTACAAGCATCGATCATAATCAATAATTCCCACAAGTGATTATTGACCGGATAGCTTGTTGATTGGATAATGTAGACGTCTACGCCACGTACAGATTCTTCAATATTAATTTGAATCTCACCATCCGAAAACTGACGAGAAGACAGTTTTCCAAGAGGAATTCCAGCAGAATCAGCAATTTTTTCAGCAATATCGCGGTTGCTATTGAGTGAGAATAATTTAATGTTATGTTCACCGAGTGGTTGTACCATTTTAAAGTAACTCCTTTTACACACTGAGCTTTTATGATGACATAAAAGTATTTTTTACAATAGATAGTTCTATTCTATCAAAAAAATGAAAAATTTTCAGTAGTGAAACTAAAAAATCAACCTTATTTGGCTGATTTTTTATAGTTATTTCATGTAGGCAGCTGTTCGTGCAACCTTACTACTAGCATATTTGAACTGAATTGATTTCTTCTTAAGGAATTCATCAAAAAGAATTTTCCCTGCATCTGCATCGGTCACTTCGACTTCTAATTCATAATCTTTTTGTCCCACATAATCATTTTCATCGAGAGCCATAAGACCTATAGATGTCTGTTTCTCATAGCGTTTTGTCGTGAGGCTTCCCCAGACAGCAAGTTTATCAAGTGGAATCTCTGTTGCAGAAATAATGTCAGAAATTTGTCCTGCTGGTAGTTGAAAATTTTCCAGTAAATGATGAGCAGTTTGGATGTCTAGAGCTTGGTTATATTCTTGATTTCCGACTTCTTGTGGAATTTTTAAGGTTAGTTCTGCTGAGTCTTCAAATGTACGAATACGAAGTGAAAAGCGGTGATTCTTCATATCTAGGTCTGGGGTATCAATGTAGTGGTTTGTTTGAAGAATTGGGCTCACATCTGAAAAGTCAGTAAGCAGGCGTTTGTATTCGGATTTGGTCAGTAAGGTTTTATACTCAATTTCAAGGTGATTTTTCATGCAGTAAACCCTTTCAATGTGTTATAATAGATTAGTCTTTGTGTTATTCTAATACAATTTAAAAGTTTTGACAAGAAAGGGGCCGTATGGACTTTAACTGGGAAGAATTTTTAGACCCCTATATTCAGACAGTTGGTGAATTGAAAATCAAACTGCGGGGGATTCGCAAGCAGTATCGCAAGGCTAATCGGCATTCTCCAATTGAGTTTGTCACAGGACGGGTAAAACCGATTGAATCCATTAAAGAAAAAATGGTCCTGCGACATATCAAATTGGAAAATCTTGCTCAAGATATGCAAGATATTGCCGGTCTTCGGATTATGGTTCAATTTGTGGACGACATTGAAGAAGTATTAGCTATTTTGCGGAAACGCAAGGATATGCAAATTGTGCATGAACGGGATTATATCAACAATATGAAAGCTTCTGGCTACCGTTCATATCATGTGGTGATTGAGTATCCTGTGGATACTATAAATGGCAACGAGACGGTTCTGGCAGAGATCCAGATTCGAACCCTTTCCATGAATTTCTGGGCTACAATTGAACATTCTCTGAATTATAAATATAAGGGGAATTTTCCAGAAGAAATCAAGAAACGCTTGGAAGTTACAGCAAAAATTGCCTATGAATTAGATGAGGAGATGCGAAAAATCCGCAACGACATTCAAGAAGCGCAGGCCTTATTTGATCCTGCCTATCGCAAACTGAATGACGGTGTGGGCAACAGTGATGATACAGATGAAGAATACAGGTAGAAAAAAAATCGCTCTGCTCGCTAGTCGAAATCCTAAGAGTGAAGCGGTGTCCAAAGAATTATGGACAAAGTTAAAAGAAGCAAATTTTATTTTGACTCCTAAAAATCCAGATATTGTCATTTCTATCGGTGGAGATGGGATGCTTTTATCTGCTTTTCACAAATATGAAAAGTTGATTGATCGTGTACGTTTTGTAGGAATTCACACGGGTCATTTGGGGTTTTATACAGATTATCGCGATTTTGAAGTGGACAAGCTGATTGAAAATCTTAAGCTTGATACAGGTGCTAGAGTATCGTATCCGATTTTAAATGTTAAGGTCAAGATGACAGATGGCCGCATTGTCGAGGCGCGTGCCTTAAATGAGGCGACAGTAAAACGTCTTTCCAAGACCATGGTCGCAGATATTATTATTAACAATGTGCCCTTCGAACGCTTTAGAGGGGATGGAATTTCGGTTTCAACGCCGACAGGCTCAACAGCCTATAACAAGTCATTAGGTGGTGCTGTTTTACATCCAACAATCGAGGCATTGCAGATTGCAGAAGTGGCAAGTTTGAACAATCGTGTTTACCGCACCTTGGGTTCATCCGTTGTCGTCCCTAAAAAAGACAAGATTGTGATTGAACCAAAGCATAGTGACCGTTACTCGATTGCGGTAGACAATAAGACTTTTGTCTATGATAGTATTGAAAGTATAGAGTATCAGATAGACAATAGTAAGATTCATTTTGTTGCAACACCGAGCCATACTAGTTTTTGGAATCGGGTTAAGGACGCCTTTATTGGAGAGGTGGAGTAATGCGGTTTGAATTCATTGCTGACCAGCATACGAAAATAAAGACTTTCCTTAAAAAACACGGTGTCTCTAAAGGCCTATTAGCGAAGATTAAGTATACCGGCGGCAATATCTGGGTCAACGATATTGAGCAAAATGCAACTTACTTGCTTGATATTGGAGATAGGGTTACAATTGACATACCTGCTGAAGAGGATTTGACTGGTAGTTTGAAGCCGATTTTCTTTCCGTTGGATATTGTCTATGAAGATGATCATTTTCTGGCGATAAATAAGCCGGTTGGCTACGCCTCCATTCCTTCTGCCTTGCATTCATCCACAATCGCAAATTTTGTAAAAGGTTATCTTATTGAGCAGAATTATGAGAATAAGCAGGTTCATATTGTGACTCGTCTGGATAGGGATACATCAGGCGTCATGCTGTTTGCCAAGCACGGCTATGCCCATGCACGACTCGATAAGCAGTTACAGGCCAAGCTTATTCATAAACGTTATTATGCTTTGGTGAAGGGGAATGGGCAGCTAGAAGAGACAGGGGATATTATTGCCCCTATCGGTCGTCCAGCAGATAGCATCATTACCCGTTGTGTGACAAAGAATGGAAAATATGCTCATACTTCCTATCGTGTTGTGCAATCTTGGGGAGATATTTATTTAGTAGATATTCAACTACATACTGGGCGGACTCATCAGATTCGTGTTCATTTTTCTCACATTGGATTTCCGTTGTTAGGAGATGATATGTATGGTGGAAGTTTGGAATGTGGGATAGAACGTCAAGCCTTACATTGTCATAATTTAGCCTTCGACAATCCTTTTTCAGCCGAAAGGATTGATTTGGAAGCACCGCTTCCTGAGGATTTTCAGGCTGTTATCAATCAGTTAATAAGTAAATAAATTTAAGGAGTTTGTTCATGAAAATTTTTGAGCAATTAGCTACAAAGCTAGAGGGTAAAAAAGTACGTATCGTATTGCCAGAAGGTGAAGAACCACGTATCTTGCAAGCGACAAAACGTTTGGTAAATGAGTCGGATGTAGTACCGGTCTTGCTTGGAAACCCAGATCGTATTAAGATTTACCTTGACATTGAAGGGATTACAGAAGGTTTTGAAATTATTGACCCAGCTCATTATGATAGATATGATGAGATGGTAGCTGCTTTGGTAGAGCGCCGTAAAGGTAAGGTATCAGAAGAGCAGGCACATGAGTTGTTGAAAGATGTTAACTACTTTGGTGTTATGTTGGTATATATGGGCGTAGTAGAAGGTATGGTATCTGGTGCGATTCATTCAACCGCTTCAACAGTTCGTCCAGCTCTTCAAATCATTAAAACAGAGCCAGGTGTATCGAAAACATCAGGTGCCTTCTTGATGGTAAAAGGTGAAGAGCGTTATATTTTTGGTGACTGTGCTATCAACATTGATCCAGATGCTCAAACCTTGGCGGAAATCGCTATCAACTCAGCACGTACTGCTAAAATGTTTGGTATTGATCCAAAAGTTGCAATGCTCAGCTATTCAACAAAAGGTTCTGGCTCAGGTCCTAAAGTTGATAAGGTGGTTGAAGCAACTAAAATTGCTCAAAAATTGCGTCCGGAGTTGGATTTGGACGGTGAATTGCAATTTGATGCTGCCTTTGTCCCTGCTACAGGTAAATTAAAAGCACCAGGTTCGAGTGTTGCTGGTCAAGCGACTGTATTTATCTTCCCAGGTATCTCAGCTGGTAATATTGGTTATAAAATTGCCGAACGTATGGGTGGATTTGCAGCGGTAGGTCCTGTTTTACAAGGTTTGAATCAGCCTGTAAACGACTTGTCTCGTGGTTGTAACCCTGATGATGTTTACAACTTGACCTTGATTACTGCGGTTCAGGCTTTGGAGCACCGTTAATATGAAATTTTTATCACGATATTTTAAGGACTATATTAAGGAATCCATATTAGGTCCAGTTTTCAAGCTATTGGAAGCTTGTTTTGAGCTTTTGGTACCATTAATTATCGCCTATATCGTTGATACAATTATTCCAAATGGCAGCCAGGGAAACCTGGTTGCTATGCTTTTTTTACTGGTTGGTCTAGCATGTATTGGAATTATTGTTTCACTAATAGCGCAATATTTTTCAGCCAAAGCAGCAGTTGGAGTGACTAAAGAGCTGACGAATGACTTGTATCAGAAGGTTCTTTCCCTTCCCAAGTCTAGCCGAGATATTCTTTCCTCATCCAGCTTGCTGACACGATTGACCAGCGACACTTTACAAATTCAAACGGGTATTAATACTTTTCTTCGTTTGTTTTTACGTGCTCCAATTGTCGTATTTGGTTCGCTCATCATGGCATTCTATATTAGCCCAAGTCTATCTGCCTATTTTCTAGGAATGATTATCCTATTGATTTTTATAGTGACAGTCATTTCTGTTATAACCAGCCGTATTTATCAGTCGATGCGAAAAGAATTAGATGGTTTGGTGGGGCAGGTACGTGAGACAGTGACTGGTTGGCGAGTGATTCGTGCATTTGGACAAAGGGAGCGGGAAATTAAGGCTTTTCAAGGCATTAATCAGATTTATAAGAAGCAACAGTTGCAGGCTGGTTTTTGGTCTAGTCTTTTATCACCATTGACATTTTTAGTGGTCAACAGCACTTTACTCATTCTCATCTGGCAGGGAAATACAAGCATTTCAAACAACCTACTGGAGCAAGGGATGTTGGTCGCTCTTATCAACTACCTTTTACAAATTTTAGTAGAATTGGTCAAGATGATTATGGTCGTGTCTACTCTCAACCAGACCTATATTTCAGCGCAACGTATTCAAGAGGTTTTTGACCAAGCATCTGAGGATGTAGAGTCTAGTTTGCCAAAAGTGGTTAGTGAGGATCAGGAGATCATCTTTTCTGTGCGCCATCTTTCCTTTTCTTATCCAAAATCTGCTGAGGAGTCCCTGTCTGACATTGCTTTTGACTTACGTAAGGGACAGTTTATGGGAATTATCGGGGGAACTGGGTCAGGTAAGTCCACCCTAGTAGATTTATTGCAGGCATTCTATTCAGTGCCAACAAATCAGCTCTCTCTCTTCATTGACGGAAAAAGTCCTAAGAATTTAAAAGAATGGCGGCAGCAAATTGCCATCGTTCCGCAACAGGCTCAGCTTTTTGCTGGAACTATTCGTTCTAATCTATCTTTAGGATTGGAAGAAATATCTGATAGTGACCTATGGTCTGCATTAGAAATTGCTCAAGCTAAATCTTTCATAGAAGACAAGGGTGGTTTGGATAGTCCAGTCGAAGCCTTTGGGAAGAATTTTTCTGGTGGACAGCGTCAACGTTTGACCATTGCACGCGCTATTTTACAGAAAGCACCGATATTGGTTTTAGATGATGCGACCTCTGCTTTGGATTATCTGACAGAGAGTCGGTTATTGGCTGCGATTCGTCGTGAATTGCCTGAGCAAACCTTAATAATGGTATCTCAGAGAACCAATAGTTTACGGACAGCTGATCAGATTTTAGTCTTGGAACAAGGGCGTCAAGTTGGACTTGGCCGTCATGAGGACTTGCTGAGAAGCTCTGCTATTTATCAAGAAATTCACCAATCGCAACAACAAGGAGAGGAGGATAGCTATGAGACAATCTAGTTTTAAGGAACTGGTCAGATTGGTTTTACGCCAACCTCTTCGAATGTCCTTGATGTTGGTGGGAACTTTGGTGCAAGTGCTTCTGACAGTCTATCTGCCAATTTTGATTGGTCAGGCAGTCGATGCAGTATTGATAACAAATGGTCAGGTCTTGCTCGGTATCTTAGGCAAAATGGTCATGGTTATCTTACTTAATACGCTGGTGCAGTGGTATCTCCCACTCGTAACCAATCGCTTGGTTTATGGCATGGTGGCTGATTTGCGGGAACAGGTTTATGTGAAGCTGCACCAGATGCCCCTAGCTTATTTAGACCGTCAATCAGCCGGCGATTTGGTGGCTCGTTTTTCAAGTGATAGCGAGCAATTAACAAATGGTCTCTTGATGATTTTTAATCAATTTATCATTGGTATCTTGACCATTTTCCTAACTATTTTCACTATGGCTAGGCTTGACTTGACGATGATGTTGCTGGTTGTGGCATTAACTCCAGTTTCTCTGCTTGTGGCACGCTATATCGCTAAGAAATCCTATGGTTATTATAGACAACAGACTCAGGCACGTGGGAAGCAATCTCAGCATTTGGAAGAGTCCATCAGTCAATTGACACTGGTTCAGTCTTTCAATGCTCAAGAGCAATTTACGAAGCATTTTCAGGTTGTCAATGACCAGTATGCGACTTACTCCCAACAGGCTATCTTTGCCTCTTCGACAGTCAATCCCAGTACTCGCTTTGTCAATGCCCTTATTTATGCTTTACTAGCTGGACTTGGTGCGCTGAGAATTATGGCAGGGAATTTTACAGTGGGATCACTGACAACCTTTCTCAACTATGCTAGTCAGTACAGCAAGCCTTTTAATGATATTTCTTCGGTCCTATCGGAATTGCAGAGCGCCTTAGCTTGTGCAGACAGACTGTTTGCTATATTGGCTTTAGATAGCATTGACGATCAGGCTGAGCGGAAAATTGACTCTGAGGAGCTGAAGGGAGCTATTTCCTTTGAAAATGTGTCTTTCTCCTATAGCCCTGACCGTTCACTGATAGAACAGTTGAACATTGATGTCAAATCTGGACAAAAGGTAGCCATTGTTGGACCGACAGGAGCAGGAAAATCTACCATGATAAACCTTCTCATGCGTTTCTACGATGTGACGGCTGGTCAGATTGTTTTAGATGGGGTTCCGATTAGCCAATACAGTCGTGAGGATCTTCGCAGACAGATTGGGATGGTTTTACAGGAAACCTGGATCAAGTCTGGCACCATTCATGAAAATATCGCCTATGGCTATCCAAATGCCACGCGGGAATTAGTCATTGAGGTTGCTAAGGCAGCCAATGCAGACTTCTTTATTCGTCAGCTTCCACAGGGGTATGATACAGTTCTAGCAGATGGAGGTGCCTCCTTATCCCAAGGACAACGTCAGCTCCTGTCCATTGCGCGTGTATTTGTCAAAATACCTAAAATCCTGATTTTAGACGAGGCAACTTCCTCTATTGATACACGGACAGAGATGTTGGTTCAGGAGGCGTTTGCTAAACTAATGGAGGGACGGACCAGCTTTATCATTGCCCATCGCCTATCAACCATTCAATCTGCCGACTTGATTTTGGTCATGGTAGATGGAAAAATTGTTGAGCAAGGGAATCATGAAGAATTGATGGCTGAACAAGGCGTTTACTATCAAATGCAAACAAGTCAGCAGACAGAGGAGGATGAAAGTGTTAGATAAATTAAACTTACAACCGATTACGGTTTTAGATGACTATCAAGCTACAATGCTCAATGAGAAAGAGGTGCTACTGACCACAAAGGTGACGGAAAAATCTCTCAATCCATACGGCATAGCACATGGAGGCTTTCTTTTCACATTGGCAGATTCAGTTGCAGGTCTGACAACGGTAGCAAGAGGGGCATATTCTGTTACCCTACAGTCCAATATCCATTATATGAAGGCAGCTAAACTTGGTGATACCTTATCAGTAATAGGCTCTTGCACACATGATGGAAGCAGGACAAAGGTCGTTGAAGTTAAGATAGAAAACCAAGATAAACAGCTACTTGCTTCAGCAAGCTTTACCATGTTTGTAACAGGTAAAGTAGAATAAAATTCTTCGAACATCAAAAACAGACAGTCTTGGCTAGATTTAGAGAAACAAATTCATTCGCTCAATCTCCAACCTCCAAAGTTTCCCCAAACCTTTGGAGCTAGTTCGATTTTGATTATAAACGATATAAGGGAGTTGGCAAAAGCTGACTCCCTTTCTTTGTGTTATACTAGATGTATGTTAGATTTGAAAGAATATGGAATCGAAATGTGGCCGGAAGAAAAGATTCAAGCTTTTCGCAAGGCACTCTTAAATTGGTATGATACTAATAAACGTGACTTGCCTTGGAGAAGGACAAGGGACCCATACGCTATATGGGTTTCTGAAATCATGCTTCAACAGACAAGAGTAGACACGGTCATTCCTTATTATGAACGTTTTCTCCATCACTTGCCTACGATTAGTGATTTAGCACAAGCACCAGAGGAGGTCATTCTCAAACTCTGGGAGGGATTGGGCTATTATTCGCGCGTGCGGAATATGCAAAAGGCAGCACAGCAAATGGTAGAAGATTTTGATGGGCAATTTCCGACCACGCATGCAGCCATTTCAAGCCTAAAGGGCATTGGTCCCTATACTGCTGGAGCAATTTCCAGTATTGCTTTTGACTTGCCAGAACCAGCGGTAGATGGCAATGTGATGCGGGTTCTCAGCCGCTTGTTTGAGGTTGATTATGATATTGGTTTGCCTGCCAATCGTAAGATTTTCCAAGCGATGATGGAGCTATTGATTGATCCAGAGCGACCGGGCGATTTCAACCAAGCCCTGATGGATCTGGGGTCGGATATTGAATCGCCAGTTAATCCACGTCCCCAGGACAGCCCAGTCAAAGCCTTTAGCGCAGCCTACTTAAACGGTACAATGGATAAGTATCCAATCAAAGCACCAAAGAAAAAGCCGATTCCCGTGGCCTACCAGGGATTTCTCATTAGAAATAAAGACAATCAATTTTTATTGGAAAAAAATAATGAAGCAGGTCTTTTATCAGGTTTCTGGTCTTTTCCGCTTTTGGAAAAAGGAGCAATTGTTGACAAACAAGTCTCTCTCTTTGAAGTTGCAGAAGAAGTTGTTGAGCCAGATATTCGGCAGAGCTTTACGGAACTTTATGGTCTGACTGTTGATTGGCAAGAGCAAGAATTTGATACCGTCCAGCACATTTTTAGTCACCGCAAATGGCAGATAGAAATGGTAGAAGGTGTGGCAGAAACACTTAACCTTCCAGAATCAAAAGAATTGAAATGGGTTTCTGTAGAAGATTTTCCTACCTACCCATTTGCTAAGCCGCAACAAAAAATGTGGGAAACCTTCATCAAGGAAAAAGAAAAGTAAAAAAGTTGACTTTGGAGCACATAATTATTTGAAAGCGTTTTATAATAGTGGTATAATCTAATTGAAAAAAGGAAAGAGTTAGTTAAGATGTTGAACGCCATCTGAATTACTGAAAGGAGTTCTTTAGCGTTCGTAGAAGTGTATATACTATTAGCCATCTTTCTCTAATAAAAAGAGAGGGATGCTAGTAGGGGGAAAAGTCCGTTATCCCTGTTTTATATCTATTTGTGATATCCATTGTCAAATGCATAGCATTAACTCATTATTTAGCCTTGCTACCCGGTTCAATCAGAAGTAGGCTAAGATTATTCGTGTCGTAACTACTATGTGTTCAAGATGTTGTAACTTTTGAACATAACCTTAGAAAATCACAAAAACCTCTAGCGATTTTCATCATAATAAGCAATCTCCACACTTTAGACAAATAGTAAGAGGACAATCAGAGACATAAGGGTAGCAGAATAATTATTTAATCATTAACTTGTTGTCAAATAACTATCTGGTAATGGACTTTTCCAATTTGACATATAAAAGGAGGCTGTCATAGCCTCCTTTTACTGTGCTTTTCAGTTTGTTTTCAGTAGGAAAAAAAGCCAGCTATACGAACAGACTTTCCAAAACTAGATGGAGGAATGTAGCCAATATAACTAGTGATTAACTAGTCTTAGAAATCAATCTGGACTATAAATATCTACAACTTGACCAATAGGTCGAATATCGTCTTCTGGGCTAAAATAGATGTCATCATAGTCAGAATTGAGTGATTGCAAATAGTCACCTTTGAACTTTTTAACAAAATTTTCGCCATTGACTGAAAAAATTCCAATCGTATTTAGAGGAATATGAGGAGTTAGGCGAATGAAGAGATAGTCTCCATCCTTGATATGCGGAGCCATAGAATCTCCCACAACCTGAGCGATTGTATCATAAGATTGGTTATTCGGAATCTCATCGTTATAGAATGATACAAGATTGTTCATATCTACATCCTGCCAGTAACCTGTACCGGCAGAAACCTTACCAGGAACAGGTAATTCGATTCGCTCCCGATAGTCATCCAAGTGAAGAATAGAAGCAGAAGGAGTAACTGAGGCAGTTTGCATAGCTGCTAACTGTTCTTGACCAAAAGTTAACCATCGTGCATGGAAATCACCCTTTAATTCATTGTCCAAGGTTTGAATCTCTGGATGAATAGGCTGTTGAAAGAGTTTAAATTGGGAAGGAGTAATCGTTAAAGCTATATCCTGATTGGAATCTAGTTGCTCGATTAGCTCACCAACCGATATAGCCATGCCCTTAGCGACTTTTTCTAGCGTCTCCATCGTTGGCAGGAGAGCTTTTTTGGTTTTGGGATGCTGGTTCTTTTCCAACATAGAAATATAGCCTTTTGTTAAACCAGATAATTCAGCGAATTTATCCATTGATAATTTATTCTTGCTTCGGTATTCTTTTAAAATATCACCTAAAATCATGGTTGTCTCCTTATCTGTTTAACCAATTATACCATTAAAAAATATTTTTTGCAAATTTTGTTTAACATGTTTGACAAAAAATCAAAACGGTGTTATGATAATCTCACAAAAAGAAAAATAGGAGTCGCAAATGAAAAGGATGACAGAGATTTCTTGGAATGATATTTATAAAGAGTGGGAAACCTATGCTAATCATTTTGGTTTGACGACTCCGATAAATGCTGAAAAATTGCGAGATCAGAAATCGAAGGATTTCGGAAAAGGAAGTCTGATTACGCTGGACTTATTAGCCGATTACAATACTGATTCTGAGAAGACCGCAGCTATTTGGGTAGCTTCATTTTGTAGAGATTTAATACAAGATTACGCATATTTACTAAATGGTAGAGCCTATCTTACAGTCAATCAGATTTATTTTCAGGCACTCAAACAATTCCAGTCAGAAGCAGTAATATGGTCAAAACCTCTCACACGATTGCAACCGAAGTTATTTGTATCTTATCGTTTGTTGGAAAATCTTGATTTGAGCCATTATTCTTGTGTAGTTGAGTTAGCAATGTTGCAGGCAAGTATGGTTCGGATGCAGATATTAGAAAAGTAATTATAATAGGAGAATGAAAATGTTTAATTTGTTGTATAAGAATGCTGAAGTATCGAAAGTTGCAGAGTATTGGAATGATACTTTGATAGAAAGAGGAATTTTGAGCGCTGATGAATTGCTTGAAGGAAAATGTTGGAGATGTAAAAGTTTTCATGGTGTAGCTGTGTGTCAGATTGTATCAAGCAAATGGAGCAAGGATACGAGCCTGGCTAATGAGATGGTCCTCTGTCTATCCTGTCAGCATGAAAAACCTAATGTAGCTGATACAGAAATTGTGTGGCAATGGTTAGAAGTTGAGAATAATGAACGTTACTGGACTCTACAAGGTATGGCAGAATATGAGAAAATGTATAAAAAATCAGTACTTCAAGAGTTATGGGATATGGGAATTAGAGATGGTGAAGAAGTCGAGACGCTTGTAAATAAAGTAACTAGCCTTTCTCGTAAGAATGATATTGTTTTAAATAGAGCAACCTTAGCAGGATTATTTCGCTGTGAAATTGAACAAATGCGTCGAAAGGCATTTCTAAATTGGACAGGAATTTTTAAGCTAGTCAGTTAACCGATACAGTTGTAGGAAAACATCTCATGCTGATTGGAGTAACAGATAAATAAAAAAACGCATCAGCTTAGAATCTTAAAGGAAGAAGTCTGATGATGTGTTTATGGGATTATATTTCAGCTAATAAAATATGGGGACAACATTTGTGCCGACTTTTTGGTTCAAATTGGTTCAAATGTTTACTCGCTTAATGAATTCAATAAATTTAAGGCCTCAGCATCTTGCTGGTGCTTTTTTTCTGGCATCAATTCTAGATAATACTGTTGTGTTGTTAAGATAGAGTTATGACCTAGACGACGAGAAATATAGCCTAGGCTAATATCTTTTGAAAAGAGAAATGAGGCATGCGTGTCACGAAGTCCATGAAATGTCGTTTTTGTTAATCCCAACTGTTTTAACAGCTTTTGAAGTTGACTAGCTTGCTTGAATCAATTCCAATCAAAGATATATAGCCTTCTTTTGTTTGTGCAAGTTTTGTCACAGCTTGATAAACATCTTCGTTGATGGAAATATCACGCTTAGAATGTTTGGTTTTAAGCTGGGTATCGTCATTAGTTGGACTAATTGATTGAAGAATTTTGATACCATATTCAAAAATATCTTCTTTTTTAATTCCTAAAAGTTCTCCACGCCTTGCTCCTGTCTCAAGGGCGAGAGCAACAAGAACATTAAATTCATCCTCAGTATGACTTAGGCAGTATTGTCTGAGTTTTTTAAATTTTGTGATAGATAGTGGTATATTTCGTTTAGGTTGTTCTTGTCCTTTTGATTTCAAAAGATGACCAAAGTCATTACTAATCAAACCACGAGCATACGCATATTTCAATGAACCACGGATTTTAAGAACAAGTTCTTTTACTGTTTTTTTAGAGTGGGTTTCAGCATATTGGTCGATTTCTTTTGCATGACGAGATCGTCAAG
>NZ_JAOTGL010000017.1:0-45041 GCF_044427045.1 Streptococcus sp. 2022WUSS135 | reverse complement strand
AGTTTATCATTTCTTAGAAACTTTGTCAACACTTTTTTGAAACTTTTTTTCGTTTCGCTGTTGACTAGTTCCTCAAGAGACAACTCAATTATTCTATCATCTTCTGATGGACTTGTCAACACTTTTTCGAAACTTTTTTTCATTCCGCTACTGACTAGCCCCTCAAGAGACAACTCATTTATTCTATCATCTAGTTTGGTAATTGTCAACCGGTTTTTTGAAAATGATAAAAACAGCTGCAAAAACTGCAACTGTTTTATTATCTTTATTGACGTACCTCTAGAAGACCCAAATCTCCATCTTCACGTCTATACAATACATTTGTTGTACCGTCATTGGCATCTGTATAGATAAAGAAATCATGTCCGAGCAACTCCAATTGGAGGACTGCTTCTTCCATATCCATTGGTTTCAAGTCTACTTGCTTAGTACGAACCACTTTTACTTCCTCACCTGTTTGCTCAACAAGTTCATCTGTAAAGACTTGACCAGTTGCCACTTTTTGACGATGTTTTCGTTCAATCTTTGTTTTGTTACGACGAATTTGGCGTTCAATCTTATCTACTACAAGATCGATAGAGCCATACATTTCTTGTGAAATATCTTCTGCGCGAAGTGTAACTGCTCCAACTGGAATTGTTACTTCTACTTTTGCGCGCTTGTCACGGTAAACTTTTAGATTTACTTTAGCATTCAACTCTTGTTCTTCATTGAAATATTTCTCAATCTTAGCCACTTTCTCTTCTACATAGGTGCGAAGTGCATCTGTAACTTCAAGGTTTTCTCCACGAATACTGAATTTAATCATATTAGTACCTCTTTCTTGGCTTTCGCCTTTCTTCACTATTATTATACCACATTATAGGAATATTGCAACCGTTTTCTTATCGTGTTAGTGAAAATGTTTTGATTTCTTTCCTACCAATTTTCATGAAAAGTTCTACAGCAAGTTGGATTGTGGCTCCTGTTGTGTATATATCGTCGAATAATAATATTTTTTCTGGCACTTCTTTTTCATCTAATAGATAGAACATCTGTTTTGCTTCTAGTCTCTCTGCTCGATTTTTAGACGATTGTTTTTGGCTTTCATACTTTCCAAGAAGGGACTGATAGGGAATATTTGTAGCATCCAAAAGTCCTTCCACTTGATTAAACCCACGTTCTGATAGTCGTTTTTGACTAATTGGTATGGGAACAATTGTGTAGTCAGGAAATTGGCTTAACGCTATTCTAAGCTTTTTAGCAAAAATATTTCTTAAAACATAGTCTCCTTGAAATTTGTAGCGACTAAAATAATGTGCCATCGCTTGATTATATTGGTACAAAGCTGTATGGACAACTAGTTTCCCTTGATTCTGCCAGTACTGACAATCCTTGCAACTTTCCGATTCCCCATTTTTATAACAATGTGGACAGTGTTGCTCTGCTATTTCCTCAAAAGTCGAAAAACATTCTTCACAGGTGCCCGATTTTTCTTTACTAAAGAAGATGAGATCTGAAAATCTTGTTTTATTTTTCATAGCTTGATCACACAATAGACAATTAGACATATCCAGCCTCCTTGTTCATCTGTTTAATTTCAGCAATTGCCTTTTCAATAGCTCCTGTACTTCCCTCATGATAAAACTGGAGTAACCCAGTCGGACGTTCCATACTTCTGCCGACCCGGCCTGCAATCTGAACAAGACTTGACGCTGTGTAGAGGTAATGATTGGCTTGAACAACAAAGACATCTACACATGGGAAGGTCACCCCACGTTCAAGAATAGTAGTCGAGATTAATACTGTGATTTCTCTCTTGCGAAACCCTTCAACTATTTCAAGGCGATTTTCTGTTTGACTGGATACAAAGCCAATTGTTTCTTCTGGGAATGTTTTTTTCATTATCTTGGTAAATTCTTGACCTTTGGAGATTTCTGGGACAAAAATGAGTAAGGGAAAGCCCGACTTTCTCTGTTCTTCAATCGCTTTTTTCAACTTTGGAACTAGTCTATTTTTCTTTAGGGTATCATCGAATTTACTAAACCAGACTTTTTGCGGGACAACAAGCGGATTGCCATGAAAGCGCCTTGGCAAACTAAGACGGCTTAATTTGCCCGTTCTGACTTTTTTATCCAATTCATCTGTTGAAGTCGCCGTCAGAAAAACTTGAACACCGGCTTCCTTGACCGCATTGTCTGCTGCTCGATAGAGCATGGGATTATCTGCATAGGGAAAGGCGTCTACTTCATCGATCAAAACCAAATCAAAGGCCTGATAAAATTTTAATAACTGATGTGTGGTTGCTACAACTAATGGAGTTCGGAAATAAGGTTCAGACTCTCCATGTAGTAAACTAATTGGAACTGAAAAATCATTTTGCAGACGTTTATAGAGTTCGATACAAACATCGATTCGAGGACTAGCTAGGCAAACCGCTCCGCCTTTATCAATCACTGAGGCAACGGTGTGGTAAATCATTTCTGTCTTACCTGCTCCTGTTACTGCATGAACCAATGTCGCACGATTATTTTCCACGTTTGCAACTAGTCCATCTGAAATTCTTTGTTGCCAATCAGTTAGTTGACCTTTCCACTTTAAACACTTAGTGATTGGAAAATCTTTCTGAGGAAAATGATAGAGTTTTTCGTCTGACCGTACTCTGCCTAAAAGCAAGCAGGCTCGACAGTAATAAGCATCGTTTGGCAATTTGTTTTCTTCTTTAAAAGTTGTTCCACAGCGAAAGCAGTTATTCTTTTTTGTAATACTTGGCACTTTTTCTGCTATTTCTCTTTCTTTTGCTGTCAATTGGTATTTGGTAAATAATCTTCCATAATAATTTTCTAATTCTTTCATCGCTTATTTATTCGGAATTTCTTGTCAGTTTTTAAAAAAATTAGTACAATTTGGTTATGAAAGAATTTAAAACAATTAGAGAAGATGGTATTGTTGAGGAAGAAATTAAAAAGTCACGATTTATCTGCTTTATGAAACGAGTGACCAGCGAGGAGGAAGCTCGCGACTTTATCAACAAGATCAAGAAAGAACATTACAAGGCTACTCATAACTGCTCTGCTTTTGTCCTTGGAGAAAATATGGAAATCAAGCGTTCCTCAGATGATGGGGAGCCGTCTGGCACTGCTGGTGTGCCAATGCTGACGGTTTTAGAAAATCACGAACTGACCAATGTCGCAACGGTAGTTACCCGCTATTTTGGAGGTATCAAACTAGGGGCAGGCGGACTTATTCGTTCTTACGCTGGAGCCGTGGCTAATGCAGTCAAGGAGATCGGTGTTGTGGAAGTCAAGGAGCAGGAAGGTATTTCCATTAGTATGTCCTACGCCCAATACCAAGAGTTTGCCAATTGGCGAGCTGAGCAAGGTCTGGAAGAATTTGATACCCAGTTTACTACTGAAGTTTCAACCATGATTTTTGTAGATAAAGAATTCCTTGAACAAACATTAGCAAGTCTTACTGACTTTTACCACGGAAAAGTATTCGCGGAAAAAGCTAACTCTCGAATCGTTGAGGTACCTGTCTATTAAAAAAAGCTATCGGCGAGATAGTTTTTTTATATTATCCTTTTTTGACTTTCTACTATATAATGTATAATAACATTATTTGGAGGTGCCATATGGCTATTTATCAAAACATTACTCAATTAGTTGGAAAAACACCTGTTATTAAACTCAATAATATCGTTCCAGAGGGGGCGGCGGAAGTCTATGTGAAATTAGAGGCCTTTAACCCAGGTTCTTCTGTAAAAGACCGGATCGCCTTGGCTATGATTGAAGATGCTGAAAAGGCTGGTACCATCAAACCTGGAGATACTATTGTTGAGCCAACAAGTGGTAACACTGGTATCGGTCTTGCTTGGGTTGGAGCAGCAAAAGGTTATAAGGTGATTATCGTCATGCCTGAAACCATGAGTGTTGAGCGTCGTAAGATTATCCAAGCTTATGGAGCTGAACTCGTCTTGACTCCTGGTAGCGAAGGGATGAAGGGGGCTATCGCCAAAGCAAAAGAGATTGCTGAAGAAAAAAATGGCTGGGTTCCTTTCCAGTTTGCTAATCCATCCAATCCAAAAGTTCACGAAGATACAACAGGACAGGAAATTTTGGAAGACTTTGGAACAACTGGTTTAGATGCCTTTGTATCTGGCGTTGGTACTGGTGGTACCGTTTCAGGTGTTTCGCATGTTTTGAAGACAGCAAATCCAGATATCGCTATCTATGCTGTCGAAGCTGATGAATCAGCTGTCTTATCTGGTGAAGCACCTGGTCCGCACAAGATCCAAGGTATTTCGGCAGGTTTTATTCCAGATACTTTGGACACTAGCGCCTATGATGGCATTATTCGTGTCAAATCCGATGATGCCTTAGCTACAGGTCGTGCTATCGGTGGAAAAGAAGGATTCTTAGTTGGTATTTCTTCAGGTGCAGCAATTCACGCTGCGATCGAAGTCGCTAAGGAGTTGGGAACTGGAAAAAAAGTGTTGGCAATCTTGCCTGATAACGGAGAACGTTACTTGTCAACAGCTCTTTACGAGTTTAATGATTAAAAAGAAAGAAGGTTAGGAATGCATCCTATACCTTCTTTTCTTTGTGTTCTTTGAGATAGCCTTTAGCTTCCTCAATCCATTTCGGAAGTTGTTTTGCTAAAGGGGAAAAACCAATTTTATTCCGTTCATTTGTAAAACGATGATGACGCGGAATTTTTTGTTGTTCTTCTTCTAAGGTCCGGATTGATAAACTAGCCTTTTCAGTATATTCATCAAAGTCAACTACCTGTACCAAAACCTCTTGCCCCAATTTTAAATGATCATAAATATTATCAACAAAACCTGTTTTGATTTCCGAGATATGGATTAGGCCCGTCGTCCCATTCTCTAATTGTACAAAGGCTCCATACGGCTGAATGCCCGTTACCGTCCCCTTGAGTTTATCTCCGATTTTCATCTTAATCCTCTATTTCGATGGTCTCAATTACAACATCTTCATGTGGACGATCTGCTGAATCTGTTGCAACCGCTGCGATAGCATCCAAGACGACGAAGGATTCTTCATCAACTAGATGACCAAACACTGTGTGGCGTTGGTCTAGATGTGGTGTCCCGCCATTTTTGACATAGGCTTCTGCAACTTCTTTAGGCCAACCGCCTCGTTCTAATTCTTTCGCATTGTATGGGAAATTTTGGTTTTGAACGATAAAGAATTGGCTTCCATTTGTATTTGGTCCTGCATTGGCCATTGACAAGGCTCCTCTGAAATTAAAAGCTTCCATTGAAAATTCATCTTCAAACGCAGTACCATAAATAGATTCACCACCCATACCTGTTCCGGTTGGATCGCCACCTTGAATCATAAAGTCTTTGATAATACGATGGAAGATAATTCCGTCATAATAGCCATCTTTAGAAAGAGCTACGAAATTTGCTACAGTTTTGGGTGCAATTTCAGGGAAGAGTTTTACTGTTAACTTACCGTGGTTAGTCTTGATATGCGCAACTGGCCCTGTAACATTTTCCAAATCTAATTGCGGGAAATATTTTTCTTTTTCTACCATACCTAATTTCTCCAAGGCATCAAAAATGCCATCTTCTTCTACTTTTTTTGTGATATAATCTGCATGCTTTTGCAGTTCTGGATGCGAATGCCCCATAGCGATACTAATTCCTGCATAATCGAATAACTCAATATCGTTGAGTCCATCTCCGAATACTAGGACATTTTCAGGTTTCAGGCCTAGTTTTTCAACAACCTTAGCAACACCAGTTGCTTTGGAAGAGCCTTTTAGCACAATGTCCGATGAAATAGCATCCCAACGAACACTACGCAATTCCGCTTGCAACTCTTCTGGAAGTTCTACTTCGTGACCATCTTTCTCAAAAGTTAACAATTGATAGATGTCATTTTCTTTATAAAAAGTTGGGTTTGTTTCCAAACCTTCATAAATCAAGTCAATTACTTGACTAATGCGGTCAGTTCGTGCAGAAAGTGTCCCTTTTTGACTACCAAGCATACCATATTCGATTCCAATTTCTTTAGCCCAATTTAATACAGATTCTACTAAATTTTGGGGCATTGGCTGATGGTACACTACCTGACCTTTGGCATCTTCTACATAGGAGCCGTTAATCATAGCGAAAAAATCTGGCTTTAAGGCCTTGATTTCTGGCACCAAACCATATGGCGTTCGTCCTGACGCAATTCCTGTCAAAATTCCCTTTTCTTTCAGTGATTTGAAAACCTGCTGAATTGATTCAGGAATGTAGCCTGTATTCTTCACACGTAGCGTGTCGTCAATGTCAAAAAAGACTATTTTTATTTTTTTTGCCTTATATCTGAGTTTTGCATCCATATAATTCCACTATCCTTTGGTTGAAAATTAACTAATTTTCATTATACCACTATTGGTCCTCTTGCGCCACCAAACCATGCTGGAAAGCATAAACAACTGCTTGAGTACGGTCGCTCACAGCTAGTTTGGATAAGATATTGGAAACATGGGTTTTTACAGTTTTTAAGGATATGAAGGACTCATCTGCAATTCGTTGATTATCATATCCCTTGGCTAACAGCGTCAAGATTTCGCGTTCACGGGCTGTCAAGTCATCATGTAAATCTGGGTGGCGTTTATGGTGCTCTACTTTTTTCTCTACTTCTGTCTCAATAGCATATTCTCCAAGAGCTACCTTGCGGATGGCTGCTAAGATTTCGTCAGCACTTGACGTTTTCAACATATAGCCACGAGCTCCTGCTTCCAGCACAGGATAGATTTTTTCATTATCTAGGTAGGAGGTCAGGATGACAATCTGCGCTTGCGGCCACTCCTTCAGCAAGGCCAGGGTTGCTTCTACGCCAGTCATCTTGGGCATAACCAAGTCCATCACTACAACATCGGGTTTAACCTCTAATGCTTTAGCCAAACCTTCCTCGCCATCACTAGCTTCTGCAACTACTTCAACATCTGGCTGTAAATTTAAGTAACTTTTCAATCCTAGCCGAACCATCTCATGGTCGTCAACCAGCATCACTCGAATCGTATTCATCTTCTTTTCCTTTCAATAGTGGGATACGAATATCAATCGCCACTCCCTTATTTGGGGCTGTGCGAATTTTTATCGTTCCAGCCATGTCTTTAACTCGCTCACGTATGTTTTGAAGACCGTAACTTAATTCATCATCTGCACCTTGTTGGAAGCCGATACCATCGTCTGTCATTTTCAACTGAAGTTCTGTTTCCTTCTGCAAGAGGTAAACATCCAAATGCTTGGCTTTGGCATGTCGCAAGGTATTACTGATAATTTCTTGCGCAATGCGGAAGAGATGTTCTTCAATTAGTTTCGGTAGTTCCTCTACTTCATGTTGGAAATGAACGATAATATTACTTTTGTCGCTAACTTCACGCAAAATCAGCTCAAATCCTTCAACCAAGGTTTTACTTTCAAGTTCACTTGGGCGTAGATGTAATAATAGGATGCGTAGGTCTCTTTGGGCAGACTCAATCATGTCTTTCACGAGCACCAGCTGTTCCTGCAAGGTTTCCTGCGGAAGAGTGGATAGATTGGACGATAATCCTGACAAAATCATGCTCGTCGCAAATAACTCTTGACTAACCGTATCATGCAAATCCCTGGCAATCCGTTTCCGTTCTCCCTCAACAATCTCTTCTTTCTTGACTAAATCTTGATTGTCAACCAGCTGCACCTGACGCGTGAGGTTTCTGACCTTATCAGACAACTGGAGCAAGAGTTGATCACTTTCGGTGTCTGTTCGAATACTTTTATTCTTCAAGATAGCTTGTAACTTCGTCCGCATAACCTGAGTGGAGGCTAGGCTGACAGTTTGTACCATTACAGCTAGAAAAAGAGTCAAAACAATAACTAGTAGAATGAGAGTAAACACAAGCTGCTCCGTTGAAATCCAGAGCGTAACATCTAGCAATGAATAATTTAAAAGTGGGAGGGTGGAAGCAATCACCACAAAAACAATAAGACAGGCAAACCAGGCGAGGAGTAGGTAGGTACGTTTTCTCATACGCGAACCACCTCCACATCTCCCAGTATATTGTTGGTAACGACTTTTACACGTTTGTGTGATTCTTGATAATCGGGACTATTGACCGCTATACTTTCATTCCGCAAATCCCAGTATGATTCACCCAGGAAACTTACTCGTCCATAGATACTAGTTGCTGACAGTGCAACCTCAACATCAATTGGAACAATAATTTTTGTCCGTCCAAACGTTTTACGAATTACAACAATATTATCTCTGCCAACTAATACAGTCTTATCCAAATCAACTACATCATTGCCAAACAAGCGTACAATGTTAATATCTTCAAAACCAAACCTATCTTGAGAGTGATCGTGGTTGCCAAACCATCTATTTTTCTCTTTTTGAACCTGTAGAGAATAGTCACTAAAAACAATGTGGGTATATTGGTTTCTCTTTTCATAACGTGAAAAGAAATTAATCAGCATGTAGACGACTAGTAGCATAATCCCAATAATGAAGAAGGGATTTAAAACAAAGACCAAAAATAATAGAGATAAGGAGCTGACCAGTAAAACACTGTTGACTTTTCTTCCTAGGAAGTACCAAATGATGAGTAATAAGGCAGAGAAAAGTAGCAGGGTCCGACTGGCCTCATTGGCTACCACATCAAAGGCTGCCATCGTAAAAATCATACTTTCTATTAGTAGAAAAAATTGAACTTTCCGCATCTTCTCCATCCTTTCTATACTATTGTAACAAAAAATAAGTAAAAGAACTCCATCCAAAGTAGGAAATATAGGACTGACTGATATATAGTTTTAGTTTACTTTTAATTCAAAGCAAGTTGATGAAGTAATCAAAGAGAAACTAAAGGGCTATAAAACTAAATAACTATACCATCAAGTAATACTCAATGAAAATCAAAAGTAGCCTAGGAAACGAAGTCGAAGATAGAACTGGAGTTCATCAAGTCAAGTTGACAACGGATAATTTTGATTTTCGAAGAGTATAAATGAGCTTTAATCTGATCTAGCATGACTTTTCCCCTTTTATTTTTAGTGTAACATAAAAAACTAACCTACCACAAAATATGATAGGTTAGTTAACTTAATGACATTGGGCATCTACCCAACCTTATTCATCTTTATTGTCCGCTATCTGTTGAAGTACTTGTGCTTGTGGAACTTCCTGTTGAAGAATCGCTACTGGTTCTGGTTGATGCAACGGAGACATACAAGGTAACTGTTCCATCAATTGTTGCTCCAGCAGCAGGATATTGTCCAATGACAATATCACTTGTCGTTGAATAATAACTTCTATCTTCTTGTTTTTCAATATTTTCCGCATTGACACCCAAGGCTTGTAATTGACTACGCGCCTGTGAATAGGTGTAATTGCGAGATGTTAAATCAGGCATAATCAACTCTTTTCCTTTTGAAATAACTAGATTGATGATAGAACCTTTTGCCAATTCTGTATTGGCAACGGGATCTGTACTGATAACCTGACCCGCAGTAACAGATGAGCTATATTCCTGAGTAATAGTTCCAACACTGAATCCTGCTGTCTGAAGAACTTGAGTAGCATTCTCCTGACTTTTTCCAACAACGTTTGGAACAACTTGTGGTGCCACTCCTTTGGAAACGTAAAGGGTAATTTTTGCCCCCTTCTCAGCAGAACTATTTGCTTCTGGATTTGTTTTGATGACGAGTCCTTGGGCAACTTTTTCGCTATATTCTTCTTTTATTGTCACTTGGAAACCAAGAGCCTCCAATTCCTGCCGTGCAGTATCAGAATCCTTATCTGTCACATCTGGAATAGATACCATCGCAGCCGTTGCTACTACAATATCAATCTTACTTCCTTGACGTCTGGTCGTCTTTGCAGCCGGAGAGGTCCGTATTACCAAGCCTTCATCTACAGTCGCTGTCGCTTCTTCTGTGATGTTTCCAACTTCCAATCCTGCCACTTCAATCATTTCTGTAGCTTTTTCAACGGTTTGACCAGACACATCAGGGACTGTAACTGTTCGTGGAGTGTTGAAAAACATGAGTCCAACCGCTATGACTGTTAACAAAATAGCCCCTATCAAGACTTTGTAGCGTGTACGCATACCTGGCCTTGGTTTTGAAACAGGCTTATTTCCCGACTTCGCCACTTCTTTCTTACCAGGCCCCTTATCCGTCGCAGAAACTTGGGCAGAACTGTTTGTATGCGGTACTTTCGTTTCAACATTGGCCTGGGAGAGTTTTGGCAAGGTTTTTGTATCAACCTTGTTCCCTTCTAGTTCAACCCTGGGTTCATTCCGACGATCCATGGATAGAGCCGAAGCTAAATCTGCGTACATTTCTGCAACCGACTTATAGCGCTCGTTTAATTTTTTAGCCGTTGCTTTTAGTACAACATTTTCTAAGGCCTGAGGTACGTTGGCATTCTCTTCTCTAACAGATGGGAGAGGTTTTTGGAAATGCTGAAGAGCAATTGTCACAGCACTATCTCCATCATAGGGAATGCGACCCGTCAACATTTCAAAAAGGATGATTCCCATCGCATAAATGTCACTTTGAATGGTCGCTTTCGAACCACGCGCCTGCTCAGGTGAAAGATAGTGAACAGAACCCAACATGGAGTTGGTTTGTGTCAAACTCGTTTCAGCAAAGGCAACTGCAATACCAAAGTCTGTTACTTTAGCGACTCCATTGGAAGTCAAAAGGACGTTCTGAGGTTTCAAATCTCGATGGACAATTCCTCTCGTGTGCGCCATTCGCATAGCAAGGAGAATCTGTCCCATAATTCGCACCGCAACATCGTTGGAGAGTGGTGCATTTTCTTTTATATAACGTTTTAAATCGAGGCCATTGACATATTCCATAGCCAGATACTGTTGACCATCTTCTTCGCCGATGTCCGAAATACGAACGATATTGGGATGGTCAAGTTCTGCCATGGCACGCGCTTCACGTTGAAAACGCTGGATAGCAATTTGATCTGTCTGATAGTTGGTCCGAAGAACTTTAACGGCAACCTCTTCTCCATCTAAAATCAAATCTCTTGCTAGGTAAACATCTGCCATACCGCCTCGACCAATTTGCCGAACGATTCGATACCGACCGGCAAAGATCTTACCGATTTGAATCATTACCTAGCCTCCTCCGTAATGTGAAGCAAACCTACTGTAATATTATCTAGACCGCCTGCATTATTGGCAAAACGTACAAGTGTTTCTACCTTGCTTTCAATTGAAACATCACTCAATACAATATCACGAATGTCCTCGGTTGGTACCATATTGGTTAAGCCATCGCTGTTAATAAGGACGTAATCTCCAACCTCAAGGGTTTTCAAAGCAATGTCTGGTTCAATTGGCTCGGCTTGTCCGATGGACTGCGTTACAATATTTTTTTGAGGATGACGCTGTGCTTCTTCTTCTGTGAGCTGACCAGCTCGAACAAGGGCACCTACCAGCGAATGGTCGTTGGTTAGACGTGTATATTCGCCATCTCTAATCAATCCAACTCGTGAATCTCCGACATGGGCATAAATCATTTGATTATCGATGACAACAACTGCTTCAAGCGTTGTTCCCATCCCCTTGTATTCTTCTGTCTGTCCAAGTTCATGAATCTTTTGGTTTTCAGCATCAATGATTGCAACCATCCATTCACGGACATCATTTAAGGTCACTAATTGAGTATCAACCCAAGCAGCTCCCAAATCTGTTGCTGCCATTTCACTAGCAATATGGCCGGCACGGTGACCACCCATTCCATCAGCTAACACGACCAAATCAATCCCTGCACGGTTTTTGTAGCGATTGATATAGTCTTGGTTGTTCGAACGTTTCTGTCCTACATCAGTAAGTAATGCAATTTCCATAATTTTTATCGTTGCTAAGCAACTTCCTCCTCTTATTCTAGGATTTTCGTCTAAGTTGACCGATGAAAAATCCATCTGTCTTATACTGTTCAGGGGTTATCAACAAGCAGCCATCCACCATAATATCTGTTTGAGGGTGTTCTAGTGTCACCTGCTCAAAATTGGGATGGTTTTGCAGAAATTCTTGAATAACCTCTTGGTTTTCCTTAGCAATAATCGTACATGTGCTATAGGTTATTATACCACCAATTTTCAAGCTTTGGCAAACACTGTCCAGTATCTGCAACTGGATAGTCTTTAGAGAATCAAAGTCCATCGATGCCTTGTTATAACGAATATCTGGCTTACGGCGGATGAGTCCAATACCTGAACAAGGAGCGTCTACCAATATCTTATCAAAGGTATCAGGGCCAAATGTTTCATGAACACGACTGGCATCCAGACGTTTGGTCTCAATCTTATCTTCTAGACCTAAACGAAGTGCGTTTTCTTCAATCAGGTTTAGTTTATGATCATATAAATCCAACGCATAAACTTTTCCATCCGTAAGATAGCTTGCCATATGACAGGTCTTTCCACCCGGAGCTGCACAGGCATCCAAGATGATTTCACCTCCTTGAATATCCAAAGTCGGAGCTACCAATTGACTGGTTTCGTCTTGAATAGTGATAAGCCCTTCCTTGAAATAATCTGTCCCCGCAAAGTGTCCATGAGATTTAACCAATCCAACTGGTGATAACTGCGAGTGTTGGGCGCCTAGCTCCTCTGCCAATCGCTCCACTTGTTGACTATCCGTCACGCGTACGCTGGCCTTATTCCGATCATGTAAGCTTTGGAAAATCTTCTCTGCACGTTCATCGCCATATTCTGCAATCAGGGCTTGGACCAACCAAACTGGCACAGAATACTGAACGGATAGACGTTTGTTCTTTCTTTTAATATCTGCTGGTTTCGGCAACGAATCCTGACTAAGCTTACGCAAAATAGCATTGACAAATTTGTCAGTTCCAGGCTTTCGCTTGGCAATATTAACTGCCTCATTGACAACTGCGTGGGGGGGCAATTTGTCCAAATATACCAACTGGTAGAGGCTCAACATGAGGAGATAGTAGACCCAAGTGTCCAACTTTTCTCTATCTTCGATAAAATGTGCCAAATACCACTCTAGGGTAATTTTACGAGAAACCGTCCCATAAACCAACTCAGTCGCCAAGCCCTTGTCCTGTGCTGATAAACGAGAAGATTCTAGGGCCTTATTGAGAGCGATGTTCGAATAAGCACCTTGATCAAAGACTTGTTCCAATATAGATAAGGCTAGACTTCTTGCTGTTTCATGCTTATTGACCACCAAATTGATCTCCTACTGCAATATCTCGACCTGCACCATTTAAAAAGTCTGCAGTGGTCATTTTTGGCTTACCAGCTGGCTGGACAGTTTTCAGAGAAAGGGCTCCCTGACCTGTCGCAATGATCAATTCTTTCTTGCTTCGAGCAATAACCCGACCAACTGGTCCTTCACCTTCTGCTTCTACAGCTTCTTGAATTTTAAAACGTTCCCCTTGCCAATAGGTGTGGGCAACGGGCCACGGGTACATACCGCGAATGTGATTAAATAGTTGACGAGCTGTCTTATTCCAATCCAGTACCTCTTCTTCTGGCTGGATATTTGGTGAGAAGGTTACCTGTTCTGGATTTTGAGCGACTGGTTTCAAGTCACCAGCAATATAGGCTGGTAAGGTTTGTAATAATAAATCCCGACCAACAACAGCCAACTTTTCAAACAAGGTGCCGACATTGTCGCTTTCTTCAATAGCAATGCTATCGCTGGAAATCATATCACCGGCATCCATTTCCTTGACCATTTCCATGATGGTTACGCCGGCACGTTCATCACCGTTAATCAAAGCGTAATGGATAGGAGCACCGCCACGGTATTTAGGAAGAAGAGAAGCATGAACATTGACTGCAAAGTCAACTGAGTTCAATAATTTGGTTGGTAGGAATTGCCCAAAAGCTGCCGTCACAATCCCATCTGCTCCTAAATTCATCAGCTCATCCATTTCTTGGCTTCCAGATAGCTTCTCTGGTTGAAAGACTGGTAAATTGTATTCCAAGGCTACTTCTTTCACAGGTGTCATTTGGATGACTTTTTTTCGTCCAACAGCTCGGTCTGGCTGGGTTACAACTGCTAGTATGTTATAATTTCCATCAGCTAAGAGCCCTCTTAAGACCGTCGCTGAAAACGCTGGCGTTCCCATAAAAATCAACTTTGTCATATTCGTGTTCTCATCTCCTTTTCATTTTCTGATTCATATCAATTATACTATCCCCTAATTATATCATTTTTGCTTATTTTTTCCTTAATCAAAGGTTCTTAAAACAAAAAAATGCAAGGTCAATAGTGACCTCACATCATATTCTGCGGTTCATTGTCAATAATCAGCCGCAAATCTTGATTTTCTCTCTCCTGTGTCCAATCCAAAATCTGGTTCAAGACCTCTTCCAAACGGTCTTCATGCCGGTATTTCAAGATAATCTGGTAGTGGTAGAGATTATGGGTTCTGGCAATGGGCTTGGGCGTCGGTCCCAAGATTTGAATTGCATCTGTTAAGTGTTGACGGAGAAAGGCTACAGTTTCATAGGCTTTTTTCACGACAAATTCTTCCGACTTGTGCGAAAAGGTTAGACCAACCGTAAAATAGTAAGGCGGATAACCAAGATTTTTCCGAATACCCATCTCATAACGATAGAAACCTTCATAATCCTGCTCTTTGGCAAAAGCAATAGCATAATGATTGGGGTTGTAGGTCTGAATCAGGACCTCCCCTTCCTTATCAGCTCGACCAGCCCGACCAGCTACCTGAGTTAGCAACTGGAAGGTCCGCTCAGAAGACCGAAAATCAGGCAAATTGAGGGCCGTATCAGCATTGAGCACCCCAACCAGCGTCACATTTGGAAAATCCAAGCCCTTGGCAATCATCTGGGTTCCCAGAAGAATATCCGCTTCGCCTCGACCAAACCGTTCGAGCAAGTCCTCATGAGCACCTTTTTTCTTGGTAGTATCCACATCCATACGCAAAATTCTAGCTTCTGGCAAGAGCTCCTGCAATTCATCGTAGGCCTTTTGCGTACCCGTCCCATAATAACGAATAGAACGACTTTGACAGTTTGGACAGGTCTGAGGAATCCCCTTTTGAAAACCACAGTAGTGGCAATTCATCGTTTTTGTGTCCATGTGGAGCGTCAGGGAAATATCACAGTTGGGACACTGGTCAACACTCCCACAATCACGACACATGACAAAAGAAGAATAACCACGCCGATTCAACATAAGAACGACCTGTTCCTTACGAGCCAGCTTTTCTCTAATCTTTTCAATCAAGACAGGGGTAAAATTACTAGCCTCCTGCTGACCGATATAATCACGGAAATCCACAACTTCCACTTCTGGAATACGAGCCAAGGGATTGGCCCTCTGGTTAAGAGTCAGTCTTCCATAGACTCCTCGACTAGCCCGAGCCCGTGTTTCAAGACTCGGCGTAGCAGACCCCAAGACCAGGGTTGCTCGATTATAATCAGCCCGCAACTTCGCCACATCACGCGCATGATAGCGTGGATTGCTGTCCTGCTTGTAGGTCGCCTCATGCTCCTCATCAATGATGATAACACCCAAATTTGTCAAAGGAGCGAAGATAGCTGATCGAGCCCCGACAACCACCTGGGCATTTCCCGCCTCAATCTTCCGCCACTCGTCATACTTCTCTCCGTCAGACAAGCCCGAATGCAAAATAGCAACCTGCTGACCAAAACGAGAAATAAAACGATTGGTCATCTGTGGGGTCAAGGATATTTCAGGTACTAACATAATAGCTGTTTTCCCCATTTTTAAAACCCTATCAATAACCTGGAGATAAACCTCCGTCTTCCCAGAGCCAGTCACTCCTTGCAGTAGAAATGTCTGACTTTCCTGACCGATAGAGGCCACAATCTCACGAACCGCAATCGCCTGCTCTGGATTCAAATCCAAGGCCTGTGTTTTTTCCACCTTATCAAAAACACCCTGAGTCCGCGACACTTCCTCTTCCCAGACTTCTATATAGCCGTTTTCTTGGAAATAGCGGAGCGTATCAGCGGAATAGTCCGATTTTAAGTTTGAAAGGAGCTGGTCTTCAGAATGTTCCAGAAGAAATTCCCTTAACTGCTGCCGTTTTTTAGCCCGATTGCTAATGTCTGCTTCTCGTAATTTCTCCAGACAAACTCGGTACCATTTTTCCGTCTTGATTTGCTTCTTATCCTTGGCCACATAGTCTACCAAGACTTTCCCTGACTGGGCCAGACGCATGATTTTCCCTTGCTCTGTCACGTCCAAGTCAGAAAAACGAATCTGCTCCTTATCACCAAACAGACTGATCTGCTCTGCCATTTCCAAACCAAGACCCGGACGGAGCAATTTGTCATAGGTCGAATTGAGCAAGCTGGGCAACATGGATTTTAAGAGGGTAATTTTATAGGAGAAGACAGACTTCCTCATCTGGTCCGCCAACCAAAATTGCTCTTGATTGAGAACAGGACTATAATCCAAAACCTCGGCAAGCTCTTTCAAGTCTTGTAAGTTATTTTCATCATCTTCATCAATCAAGTCAACCACAATCCCTTGAATCAGCCGATTTCCCTTACCAAAGGGTACATGGACACGCACGCCAACCTTGAGCCCTTCTTCCAACTCAGCTGGAACGCGATAGGAATAAGCTTGATCTGTCTGCATCAAAGGGACGTCTACAATAATCTGTGCTAACATACCATCTCCATTTATTTCACCTTCTAATACCACGACTGATGCGAACAAGGTTCACTTTATGTATAAACTCCAACTATTGGAGCAAATATTAAAAGATAAACTAAATGACCTAGCTCCTTTCTGTCAAAACTTTCATCATTCCGAAAGTGAAAAGAAACCCGGATGGCAATCCCAACCGAGTCTTGTTTCTAAATCTTTTCGCCTTCTTCTTTTTCTTTAGCAATTTGAGCTTTGATTTTACGCTCTTCTTCTTCAGCAATTCGTTTTGCTTCTTCAGCACGACGACGGACCGCCTCACGTTTTGCTTCTGGGTCTGGGTGAATGACAACATTACCAGATTCAATCTCTTCCAAAGCACGAAGGGTAGATTTAACTGAGGTAAATTCTTGAGTTGGTTTGGCACCTGCTTCCAATTCATGGGCACGCTTAGCCTCAAGAATAACCAAAGAATACTTAGATGGTACCTTATCCAACAAGGTATCAATTGACGGCTTCAACATCATAATGCGATTCTCTCTTCTTTCTTTTATCGTTCTGCTATCTGTTCACGAATCATTTCATCGTAGCGACCAATCACTCGGTCTACACGGAAATGTTCTGCTTCGATAATACGCTTGACACGCTCAGCAGCCAACGGGACTTCATCGTTCACAACTGCATAATCATACTCACGCATCAAGGCGATCTCTTCCTTGGCACGTTCGATACGTTGAGCAATAATTTCCTCACTATCCGTTCCGCGACCAATCAAGCGATCTTGCAACTCCTCCAAGTCAGGTGGTGTCAAGAAAATGAACACCCCATCTGGAACCTTTTTCTTCACTTGGAGGGCACCCTGTACTTCAATTTCTAAAAAGACATCAATTCCCTTATCAAGAGTTTCATTGACATAGGTCAGAGGTGTTCCATAGTAATTTCCAACGTACTCTGCATATTCCAACATTTGACCCTGGCGAATCAAATCTTCAAATTCCTCACGACTACGGAAGAAATAGTCAACTCCATCAACTTCTCCCGGTCTCTGTGGACGTGTCGTCATGGATACAGAATATTCAAATTTATTATCAGAGCTTTCAAAAATTTCCTTTCGAACTGTTCCTTTTCCAACACCAGATGGGCCAGAAAAGACAATGAGTAAGCCTCGCTCTTTCATGATATCTCCTTTTAAATCTTTCATTCTAGTGTAACAAAATTTAGCATGAATTTCAACTGCTTTTAAATACGATTAGAATATTTTCTATTCCCAACCCTAAGCGAACTTTGAGCCAGTAGAAAAAGAGCCCTTCGGACTCTTCTACATTTACTTAGCAACATCTGTTGCTCTTGTTTCACGGATAACTGTGATTTTGATATTTCCTGGATAATCCAGATTATTTTCAATTTTCTCACGAACATCATGGGCCAAGATGGTAATCTGATCATCAGTGACCTTGTTAGGATGAACGATAATCCGAATTTCACGACCAGCCTGAATAGCATAGGATTGTTTAATCCCTTCAAAACTGTTGGCGATTTCTTCCAAGTCTTGCAGACGTTTAATGTAGGCTTCCATAGATTCACGACGCGAACCTGGACGAGCAGCGCTCAGAGCATCTGCCGCAGCCACAATAACTGCAATAGTACTTGTCGCTTCTACATCGCCATGGTGACTAGCAATCGCATTGATAACAATTGGATTCTCTTTATATTTCTTAGCCAATTCTGTACCGATTTCAACGTGGCTTCCATCCACCTCACGGTCAATAGCTTTACCAACGTCATGTAGGAAACCAGCTCGACGGGCCAAATTCACATTCTCGCCCAATTCAGCAGCAAGTACACCTGCTAATTTAGCAACTTCGATTGAGTGGCGAAGAACATTTTGTCCATAAGAGGTACGGAAATGCAAACGTCCCATGATTTTAATCAAGTCTGGATGAAGGTTTGGTGCCCCAACTTCATAAGCAGCAGCTTCCCCATACTCACGAATACGGTTATCCATCTCTACACGGTGTTTCTCAACCAACTCCTCAATACGAGCTGGATGAATACGACCATCTTGAAGCAAGGTCTCCATGGTCATACGGGCAATCTCACGGCGAATCGGATCAAAACCTGATAGAACAACCACTTCTGGTGTATCATCAATGATAACATCGATACCTGTGAGACTTTCAAAGGTACGAATATTTCGACCCTCACGTCCAATAATCCGTCCCTTCATCGCATCATCCGGTAAATGAACCGATGTAATCGTCTGCTCAGCCACATATTCACCTGATATGCGTTGCATGGCTTGTGCCAACAGGTCTTTAGCCATCTTGTCAGAACGTTCTTTTACTTCACGCTCTGCTTCCTTGATACGAGTCGCAATTTCATGCGTCAGTTTATCACGTGTATCGGTAAGGATGATTTCCTTCGCCTCTTCTTGACTGAGGGCCGCCACTCGTTCTAACTCCAAAGCTTTTTGTTCTTCGAGTTTTACAACTTCTTGTTCACGCTCATCAATGTGCTTAGCTTTATCGGTCAGACTTTGTTCCTTTTGTTCCAAAGTCTTTTCCTTGTTGGTCAAATTATCGTCTTTGCGGTCCAAGCTAGTCGCCCGCTCTGTCAAGCGTGATTCGATTTGCTTCAACTCTTGACGTTCTGACTTAAATTCTTCTGCAATTTCTTCTCGGTACTTACGAGCTTCTTCCTTAGCTTCCAAGAGTAATTCTTTTTTCAAGGTCTGGCGATCGCGCTCAGCTGTTTTTAGAATAACCTCAGCTTGCTCTTCTGCTCGACCACGAACATTACTAGCTTCTTGTTCTGCGTTTAAAAGTGTCAATTCTGCAGTTTCTTTTGCAGATTTCATCTTCAAAGAAATGGCAAAGTAACCTAATACTAAACCAATGAGAGCAGAAACAAGTGTCACTACTACTGTAATGATATCCATATTTCTACCTCTTTTTTTATAATTCGATTTTCACAAAATCTGTATCTATTTTATCATATTTGAAACGATTTCACAATTCCAAATTGTCAAATATGGTATAATAAATTCATCACTTATTTGGAGGAAACCATGAAAAAAGAAGTCACTGTCGAAAGCTTCGAGCTAGACCACACTATTGTAAAAGCACCTTACATCCGCTTAATTTCTGAAGAAGTCGGACCCAAAGGAGACATTATTACAAACTTTGATATTCGCCTTATCCAACCCAACGAAAATGCAATGGATACAGCTGGTCTACATACCATCGAGCATCTATTAGCTAAACTAATTCGCCAGCGCATCGATGGGCTAATCGACTGTTCTCCTTTCGGGTGTCGGACAGGTTTCCACATGATTATGTGGGGAAAACAAGACTCTGAAAAGATTGCTCAAGTCATCAAGTCGACTTTGGAAGAAATTGCAGAAGGTATCACTTGGGAGGATGTTCCTGGGACAACCATTGAATCATGCGGTAACTACAAAGACCACAGCCTTCATTCAGCTAAAGAATGGGCCAAACTAATCCTTTCTCAAGGAATCTCTACCGATGCCTTTGAAAGAAAACCAATCTAACAAAAAAAGCGGATAAACCGCTCCGAACGTAGACAAACTCCTAAAAATATAAAAAATTGAAGAAGTTTGTGAAAGATAGCAAGTCATAACCACCCGTGAAAACGGGTGGCTTGTACACCGGCTATAAGCCGTTTCTCTCCAGCGACGTCTAAAGACGTTCGCTGAACTTCGTTCAGGTTAGTGCTATAATTACTTGACTAATGCCCGTAACAACGGGCTTTTATCTCGTTCTAAAACTGCCATCTGAAAATGGATCTTCATACTCTTTGACGCTCAATTTATCAAGTGCAATGTCATTTTTCTCCTGCTCGCGAATGTATTTCGCAACTGTCTTTTCGTTCAGTCCAACGGTACTAACATAGTAGCCTCTAGCCCAAAACTTTCGATTTCCATACTTATATTTTAAATTGGCATGTTTATCAAATATCATTAGAACACTTTTGCTTTTCAAATATCCCATAAAATCGGAAATCAAAAGTTTCGGAGGTATCAAGACAAGCATATGAACATGGTCTGGCATCATGTGTCCCTCAATGATTTCCACGCCTTTGTATTGACATAGATGACGGAAAATATCAATTAAGTCCTGTCTAATTTTGTAGTAAATGGATTTTCTACGGTACTTAGGCGTGAAAACTATGTGATATTTGCACATCCATTTGGTATGTGATAAACTGTAACTGGTTTTAGCCATTTCTTTTTCCTCCTTTATCTAACCTGAACAATTAGATTATATCAGGAAAAAGAAATGGAAGCTCAAAGCCTTGTCAGCCACCAGCATAGCTGGTGGTTTTCTTGTTTTTCTCTACGAGAAAAACTGGCTCGAAGCCATAAAAAAGATTGAAGAAAATTGTCCAAAATGGACTTTTTCTTCAATCCGAAGCGGGTAAACCGCTTTTTTGTTTAATAATCCAAGGCATCAGAATGACCAGCACCATTACCGACAAAGTAACCTGTCTTACAATTTATAGAGAACAAGTAGGTCCCATCTGGTTTAAACATATTGTAGTAGCCATTGCCGTTGATAATATTGACTTTTTCCAAGATATATTGATTGCCTGTTATATACCCACGCTGTTGCGAGATCGTCACAATATTTTCAAGAATACCTGGATTGAAATTCCATGCTTCATTGTTTACATCATCAATCATTGCTTGATTATAAGGAACACGACTGCGGTCACGTTGCAAGACGACACCAGCTGGCACGGCAATACCAAAGTCGGTTGTTGAGCCTGAAACCGTTGTTGAAGCGACTTCTGTTGTCGCTGGTACACCAGTAGATACATTTTCATCAGCACCTTGGTTGCTTGTGACTGCAGCCTCACTTGCTACCGTAGCCGAAGCGACTTCCTGTTGCGAACGACCAAAATTCACGACTGATGCTAATAGACTGTCAACCGCACTAATCCCTGTCGTTATCGCAGAAAGAGATTCTCCTGATTTAACCGTCGCCGTTGTATCAATTTCACCATTAACAACGACTTCTTTATCAAACTGACCATTAATGGCCTGAATGGCTGCAATGGCTTTTTCAAGATGATCATACTGTTCTTTAGCTTTGGTATAACTGTCCGAATTCTTATCCAATTTTTCCAACAGCACTTTCAGTTCTGCTAATTTACCAAATTCTGAATTTTTTAGCTTGGTCAAACTACTATCCGTAAAGAAACTATTATAGAGCTGTTCAAAAGCGGTCACATTCGCATCTGTCGAACTTGATGCTGTCGATGACGTCTGGCTTGTACTTGTTGAACTTGAAGAAGTCGCAGTATTCGATTTGTTAACCGAATTCATCCAAACCAGCGCCGTTGCCATTACACCAATCATTGAAAGCCCTACTGCTGACCAGAAGTAAAATTTCTTTTTCTGGTCCCTATCTGCGCCCTCACTATGGTCCAATTCTTCGGCTTCATCTTCTTCCAATTCTAAACTAGAATCATCTGCCACTGAAGATAACCCCTCCATTGCTACAGTACTTGCAATCACTGTTTCTTCCAAGGTTTCCATCGGAGTTACCGAAAGTTCTTCTACAACAGGAGCAATCTCCTCACTAACTTCCGTAAGAGAAGACTCATTTGCTTCTACCTCTTCCGCGCTTTCATGTCCTTGATTTTTTTCCTCATCAGCCACCTCAACTAAAGGAAGATGATTGATTTTGGTTTCAAATTTTTGAGATTCAATTTCTGCGCGATGTTGCTTGATATAACGATCCAAGAGACCATCATCTTCTGTCACACCCGCTTCAATTTCCTTATGTTTTTTGACTGCTTCTTCGATTGTTAAATCTTTCGCCACTTCAAAATCTAAAACTTTCTCCTCATCCAAAGGAAGATGATGACTATTTTTTTCTCCCACGATGTCCTCCTATCCTTGCACTTCTTGCACTTGACGTTTCACTCGTTGACCAAAAAATTGATAAAGATCCACTTTTAGGGTACCATTATACAGTTTGCGTTTCTTATCCGCTTGCTGTCCAAAACGGGTTTCAAACAACTCATCACTAGTTAGAATAAACTTAGACCATGTTTTGAGTGGTTCAAAAGTCTCCCCCATTTCTCGATACAGAGTAACAATGGCTTCATCATCCAACAAACGTTCTCCGTAAGGTGGATTAGAAATAATGACACCATTAATTTTATCTGTACGCAAGTCTTGCACGCGCATTTGCTTGAAAACAATATCCTGCTCAACTCCTGCCGCAAATGCATTCTTCTTCGCAATTTCAATCATACGAGCATCAATATCTGATCCAGCAATATCTAATACCAAATCTGCCTTGATAGAAGCTTGTGCTTCTTTGCGTAATGCAGCCACCAATTGATCCTCAACCCACGGCCATTCCTCAAATGCAAAACTTCTCTTCAAACCCGGGGCTATATTTTTGGCCAACATAGCTGCCTCAATACAGAAAGTTCCCGATCCGCAAGTAGGGTCAATAAGCGGTTTATCTGGATACCAATTCGATAATTGCAAAATAGCAGCTGCCATATTTTCTTTGATTGGGGCGCCACCTTTTTCCACCCGATAACCACGTTTGAACAAACTAGAACCTGTCGTATCAATCATGACTGTCGCCACATCTTTCAAAATCGACACTTCAATTTTAAACTCTGCCCCCACCTCTTGCAAGGGAACCCCTTCGGGACGAGAGAAGTGTTTCTGCAGTTTCTTAACAACTGCTTTCTTAGAAATAGCCTGCACACTTGGTTCATTATGCAATTTCGATTTGACACATTTGGCCTTGGAAATAGGGAACTTGCAGCCTAGAGGCAAGTAATTTTCCCAGTCCAAGTTAAAAACTCCTTGGAACAACTCTTCAAAAGTCTTTGCTGGAAATTGTCCAACAATGATTTTAATTCTATCTGCTGAACGCAACCAGATATTGGTTTCGATAATGGATTTTACATCTCCTTGGAATCGAACACGGCCATTTTCCACTTGACATTCATAGCCAAGATTACGAATTTCTCGACCCACAACCGCTTCCAGACCTGCTGCTGCCGTTGCAATCAACTCAAATTGTTTTTTCATTTTTTTCCTCTACAATAAAAGCTAGCAGAGCTAGCTACCTATTTTATGCAATTTTCTGTAAGCCATGTTTTGTTCCGGTGGTACTAGGTTCTACCACCTTCGATAACCATCTGTCTACTGTCTAAACAGTCAGGATTTCTGTTCATTTCCATCCATCCCATGCCCCGACCAAAGTTTGGGTTGCTAGCTTGAGGGGTTTACCGCGTTCCATTTTTTACGTTTCCATAAAAACTTCGTCACTGTGGCACTTTCAGATCTACTCTGGCATATCAAAAGACTTAGCCATTTTAACCGCCGTAACGCCCAAGGGCGTCCCTAGGCTTATTGATTCGCCTAGCACAAACACTACTGGCATCTCAGCCAGTGCTAGCATGGACTTTCCTCATGGTAGAAAACTACCACGCGATTATCCAAAAATTGCACCTTAATTATCTTAGAAGTTGTATCTACAAAGCAAGCCACTTTAAATCAAGGAATATCTCTGACACAAATACATAATATATTTGTGCACAAGAAAATAACTGCGAATAAAGTGTCAGTTTAGGTGTACAATTTTCTATTCTTGATCCTGAACGATTTGTTTTCCAAATACTTCTTTCTCCAGACGATTCAGACGGCGGAGAATATCAAAGTTTGTCGCTGAAGATGGACGTTCTGTACGCAATACGTCGTTTGATTCTTCAGTAGGAAGAGTTGTTTTGGGAGAATTTGCTGCCTGCGCTTTCAATCGAGCAATTTCGCCTTTTAATTCCTTGATAATCGCTTCATAAGCATCGTAGTCTTTCATAATATCATCAAGAAAATCGTTCACTTCATCTTGATCATAGCCACGAAAACCAATTTTAAAATCTTGCTCGAAAATATCTTTTGTCGTAAATTTAATACTTGCCATCTCTCTCTCCCTAATCTAAAACGTCACTACTCCTATTATATTAAAAAAAATAGGGAAAAATCAAGTCAAATCACTCAGAATTTGAAAAATTTTCAGCCTCCTCATTCAATTCTTCAAAGGTAAGCGTTTTTCTATTATATCCTTCTTTCTTTAAGACCATGTGATATAAATATTTCAAATTGGTTTCATTTTCAGAATCGTAAAACAAATAACAACCTGTCGTATTATCCAGTAGAAACTGGTTATAATCTCTAAATTGCCCTGGGTTTTCATAGCGTGGATAGGCATACTTTACAAAATCAACCTGCTTAAACCGTGCTAACTTTGCTTGGTTAGCCTCATTCCACTGTTCGCCATGATTTTCAAATGGAAATATTGTTGCAATACTCAGTTGATACCCCTCGGCTCGTAAATCTTCTAAGACTTCTAAGGCCCAGTATTCAAAGCCCAATTGACCTGTCAGTATAAACCAACTAACACCCTCTTCTAAAAAACGAATAAAATTCCTACGAATTGCAGATCTAATAATGTGCAGTCGAGGATCTTTTTCTGAAAAAATTCCCAGGTCTGTATGTCTATAACCTGTTATCAAAAGGCTCTTAGTATCCATTTCTTGTACTCTTTTCGCTAATTATGGTATAATATGCTGATATTATTTTATCAAGAAGGAGTTCTATGGTCAATTATCCTCATAAGGTGTCCAAAAAAATCAATAGAACCAGTCCTATTTCATCCCAGCGAGTAAACTTTGCTAATCGCGGAATGTCTTTTGAGGCCGCTATCAACGATAGCAATCAATATTACCTTGCGCACGATATTGCTGTCATTCACAAGAAGCCAACTCCCGTGCAAATTGTAAAAGTTGATTACCCCAAACGGAGCCGTGCTAAGATTGTCGAGGCATACTTTCGACAGGCATCTACCACAGACTACTCTGGTGTTTTTAAAAGACATTATATTGATTTTGAAGCGAAAGAGACACGCCAAAAAGCATCCATGCCTATGAAAAATTTTCATGCGCATCAGATTGAACACATGAAACAGGTTGTAAAACAAGGTGGCATTTGTTTTGTCCTTCTTCACTTTTCAACATTAAAAGAAACCTATCTCTTGCCAGCCACTCATTTGATCGAATTTTATCAAGTAGACATGGGTAGTAAGTCGATGCCTCTGACCTTTATTCGACAATACGGCTTTGAGATTCAAATGGGACGTTTCCCCAGCATCCCATATCTGGAAATCGTTGAAAAAAATCTATTAGGTGGTGAATCTTTTGAAAACTACAACAATTAAAAAAGCTCTTCTAATCACTGCAAATATTTTACTTGCGGGGGCTATCATTGCCTGCCTGGCCGGAGCTGCATTGGTTGTTTACTACATCCAAAGCGCTCCAGAATTGACAGAAGAATCTTTGACAGCAACTGTGTCAAGTAAAATTTATGATAAGAACGGAAATCTTATTGCAGATTTAGGAGCAGAAAAACGTTCGAGTGCCAAGACTGAAGAAATTCCAACAGACTTGGTAAATGCGATTGTCGCAATCGAAGACCAACGCTTCTTCAATCATAGAGGGGTTGACGTTATTCGTATTGCAGGTTCCCTGATTAATAACCTGAGTGGGGGACATTTGCAGGGTGGCTCGACACTTGACCAGCAGTTTATCAAGCTGACTTATTTCTCGACATCCGTAGAAGATCAAAATCTAAAACGGAAAATTCAAGAGGCTTGGCTGGCTACTCAATTGGAACGTCGCAATACCAAACAAGAGATTTTGACCTACTACATTAACAAGGTGTATATGTCAAATGGTAATTACGGTATGAAGACTGCTGCTCTTGCTTTTTATGGAAAAGAGTTAAAAGATTTGACTCTTCCTCAATTAGCTCTTTTAGCAGGAATGCCCCAAGCGCCAAACCAATATGATCCTTATACCAATCCAGAAGATGCAAAAGCACGTCGCGATTTGGTATTGGCTGAGATGCTGGAAGAAAAGTACATTGATAATACCCAGTATGAACAAGCTGTTCTAACACCTGTAACAGATGGTTTACAACCACTATCTAATGCAGCTGCTTATCCTGCTTATATGGACAACTATCTGAAACAAGTCGTTGAAGAAGTTGAAGCAAAAACAGGTTACAACTTGCTGACAACAGGGATGGATGTCTATACGAACGTCGATCCTGCCGCCCAGCAGCAACTTTGGAATATCTACAATACAGATATGTATGTCAGCTATCCAGATGATTTATTACAGGTAGCTTCAACGGTTGTGGATGTTTCTAATGGTAAAGTCGTTGCGCAATTAGGTGGTCGTAAACAGGAAACAAATGTCTCATTTGGTACCAACCAAGCCGTTGAAACCAACCGCGACTTCGGTTCTACAATGAAGCCAATCACAGACTATGCTCCTGCTTTTGAAAACGGCATTTATACATCTACAGCAGATTTAATCTTAGACGGTCCTTATAACTATCCTGGTACACCAACTCCTGTCAATAACTGGGATAAACAATACTATGGTAATATCTCTGTTAAGACTGCTATTCAGTATTCTCGAAATGTTACAGCCGTTAAAGCATTGGAAGCTACAGGCTTAGAAAATGCCTTGAAATTTTTGAATAGCGTTGGTATCAATTATCCAGATATTCATTACTCTAATGCTATTTCAAGTAATACATCCGATACTAGCAGTAAGTATGGAGCAAGTAGTGAAAAAATGGCTGCTGCCTACGCTGCTTTTGCCAATGGTGGTACTTACTACGCTCCACAGTATGTCAATAAAATTGTCTTTAGTGATGGAACAGTAACAGAATATGCTCCTAAAGGGACCAAAGTCATGTCTGCCGAAACAGCCTACATGATGACCGATATGATGAAGGCTGTCATGTCTTACGGTTATGGATTAAACGCTTCTGTTAGTGGAGTTCCTATGGCCGGTAAAACAGGTACATCAAACTATACCGATAGCGAAACGGATACTATTCTAGCTTCAATTCCAGAAGCAAATTATAGCTACATGGTCGTTCCTGATGAAAACTTCGTTGGATATTCTAGTCAGTACGCAATGGCTGTTTGGACCGGATATACCAATCGTATGACTCCTATCCTTGATAACAGCATGCGAATTGCGACGGATGTCTACCACAATATGATGCTCTTTATGCATTCGGACTATACAGCTACCGATTGGGAGATGCCAAGCGGACTCGTACGTTACGGTTCCAACTACTATCTCAGAGGTAGTCGCTCACTCTCCAATGCTTATAACACGTACACTAGCTCTAGTACAAGTTCTTCAAGTTCGACTGAAACTAGTGAAACAACCGAAGCGACGACAACATCAAGCGAAACATCATCTGGAACTGCAACCGAGACTGCAACTTCTTCAACTGAAACTGCAACAACAGGAAACAATCCCGCAACGGGACAGACAGATGGTCAATAAGAAAATTCCCAGACTCTTCTGGGTTTTTCTTTTGCTTAAATTATGATAAGATAAGATTATGAAACCTGAAGTATTTTATAAAACCTTGGCAGACCAAGGTATTCAATTAACTGACCAACAAAAACACCAATTTCATCGCTATTTCCAATTATTGGTGGAATGGAATGAGAAAATCAATCTGACAGCTATTACCGAAGAAAGCGAAGTCTATCTGAAGCATTTCTACGATTCTAGCGCTCCAATCCTGCAAGGCCATATTCAGAACGAACCTCTTCGGCTTTTAGATATTGGAGCTGGAGCTGGATTTCCTAGCCTACCTATGAAGATTATCTTTCCGCAACTAGATGTTACCATCATTGATTCTCTTAATAAACGAATTAACTTTTTACATTTGCTTGCCGAAGAACTAGAGCTCGAAGATGTTCATTTCTATCATGGCCGTGCAGAAGACTTTGCACAAGATAAGAGCTTCCGTGCACAATTTGACCTTGTCACAGCACGCGCAGTTGCCCGCATGCAGATTCTTTCTGAATTGACTATCCCTTATTTGAAGCTCAACGGAAAATTAATCGCACTCAAGGCGTCCAGCGCAGAAGATGAATTGACCCAGGCAAAAAACGCACTCAATCTCCTCTTCGCAAAAGTCATCGAAAACCACGACTATACTCTTCCAAATGGCGACCCTCGAACACTAACTATCGTCGAAAAGAAAAAGGAAACTCCAAATAAGTTTCCACGCAAAGCTGGTATGCCAAATAAAAGACCCCTTTAAACATAAGAAAAGCGAGTTTCACTAAGAAACCCGCTCTTTTATTATCCAATTTTGGTAATATTGGTTGCTTGAAGACCACGTTGGCCTTGCTCCACTTCAAATGTCACTTTTTGACCATCTTCCAAAGATTTAAAACCATTAGACTGAATTTCAGAAAAGTGTGCAAATACATCTGGACCGTTTTCTTGAGCAATAAAACCAAATCCCTTTTCTGCATTAAACCATTTAACTGTACCTTGTACCATTTGTGTTACCTCTTTTTATTTATTTGTAAAATTTATCAAGAGGAAAAACAAAAGATGAAACTGATACTTAAACTCTAAACTTATTTACACTCCCTACTGTAACAGTATATTTCCTATATGTCAACGATAAAGGGTTGATCGGCCCAATAAACTCAATAATCATCGCCACGGATTATAGAATCGACCCTGATTAACAAAAAATAGATAGATTGTCACGACTACTAGAGCAAGAATAAATAGCAAGACTGCGTAATCTATTCTCTGTAGAGGCTGTTGGGTATACCATGTTCTTTTTTTATTCTTTCCAAAACGCCGCAATTCCATAGCCGTTGAAATCGTATCAATCCTCTCCATGGAGCTGAAAATCAGAGGAATGACAAGGGATAGATTCCCTTTTATACGCTCCATCAATTTTCCTTTCCTGGACAATTCCAAACCACGCGCTTCTTGAGACATTCGAATCGTATAAAACTCTTCTTGAATATCTGGAATATACCTCATGGTCAAACTGACTGCGTAAGCAACTTTGTAGGATACCCCAATTTGATTCAAGCTGGAAGCAAACTGGCTAGGATGAGTTGTCATGAGAAAGATAATCGCTAAAGGAACTGTACAAAAATACTTCAAGAGAAGATTTACCAGATAAAATGCTTGCTGACTCGTCAAGGAATAAACTCCCAGACCTGATAGCAAGGGAGTATCTGCTCCGTAAAGTTCCACTCCATACCGTGGTGCAAACAAGTGAACCATCAGGGCATTCATTGCAGCAAAAATGATCGTCAGAATTAAAACAAGAGAGATTTCTTTATAACGAATCCCTGACATTTTGAACAAGGCTAGAGAAAATACTGCGATAAAAAGAACCAAGCGGGTATCGTAAGTAATCATAGCAAGAATGGAAACTATGAGAAAAAAGAGTAATTTACTGACAGCCGATAAACTATGAATAAAGCCAGTTCCTGGATGGTAACCAATTAGTTTTTGTCGACTCATCTTCCTCTCCTTTCTTCCTGCATATAAAACGTAGTTAATTCTAAGGGATTAACTCCCAACCTCTCCGCCAAGTGAAAAATTGATGTTTCTTTTAAATTGGCTCGCTCAATCACCGTATCATCAGATAAAATTTCTGCTGGACTGGCATCTTCAATAATCTGCCCATCCACCACAACAACAGCTCTATCTGAATAATCTAGCATGAGTTGCATGTCATGGGTAATCATGACAACGGTGTGCCCTTGAGCATTTAATTGATCCAAAAACTCCATCATTTCCCGATAATGTCGTTGATCTTGTCCTGCTGTTGGCTCATCTAGCAAAATAATTTCTGGATTGAGAACCAAGATAGATGCTATCGTTACCCGTTTTTTCTGCCCATACGAAAGTGCCGAAATCGGCCAATTACGAAACGGATACAGGCCACATACTTTCAAAATATGGTGAACTCGGTGTTTGATTTCTTCTTCTGTCACCCCTCGCATGCGCAAACCAAGGGCAACCTCATCAAAGATCATCGTTTGGCTAATCATTTGGTTGGGATTCTGAAGAACATAACCAATCCGTTCTGCTCGCTCTTTAACAGAATCTTCTTTGATTGACTGTCCCTTCCAGAGAATCTCACCCTCACCCTGAATAAAACCACAAAGCACCTTGGCTAAAGTAGATTTCCCAGCACCATTTTTTCCAACAATAGCTAGACGTTCCCCCTTATGAATCGTCAGTTGAATGTCTGTAAGAACTTGTTTGTTAGGATAGGAAAAATGAAGATGCTTGACTTCTAACAAAGCCTCTTTCTCTCCATTTTCAAAGTGTAGAGTCGGTAGGGACGCTATATTCAAAGCCTCAATATCAATTTCCCAAACTGAGGAGAGGTGTTCTGCCTGCGCAATCGGATATCCTAAGGCGCGAAGAGTCGATAGATATAAGGGTTCACGGATGCCGTTTTCCTGTAACAATGAGGTACGTAATAAATCATCAGGTCCTCCATTGAACAAAATCCGACCGTCATTAATCAATACAACTCGGTCCACCTGACGATACAGTACATCCTCTAAACGGTGTTCGATAATAATGGTTGTGGCCCCTTCTTGCTTGTGCAGACGGTCAATCAAATCAATCGTATCTTGGCCCGATTTGGGATCTAAATTAGCAAGTGGCTCATCAAACAACAAAATAGGACTCTCATCAATAAGAACCCCGCCCAGACTGACTCGTTGCTTTTGACCTCCAGATAAATCTTGTGGTCGATGTGCCAGCAAATCGGTCAAAGACAGTCTTTCTGCCCAATCCCCTACTTTTTGCTTCATCACCCCCTGGCTTTCCATGTCGTTTTCCAAGGCAAATGCTAGGTCCTCGGCAACTGATAAGCCAATGAATTGACCATCTGTATCTTGAAGAACCGTTGATACGAGCAAGGACTTATCATAAACTGAAAGATTAAAAGCTTCCTGACCATCCAATAGTAAACTTCCGCTATGTTCTCCCTTGTAAATATTGGGAATAATACCATTAAGACATTGTCCAATCGTCGACTTTCCTGAACCAGATGGGCCAATAATCAGAACTTTCTCTCCCTGATAAATCGTTAACTGAATATCTTTTAAAGTGGGTTCCTGTTGCGCTTGGTATCTAAATGTAAAATCTTTAAACTCAATGATTTTTTTCATAGGACTATTATAGCGTAAATTGACTCTGAAAAAAAGGAAGAATCATCAGTTTCTCCCTTTTCAAATACCTTCATCCATGATTCTAGAGCAGATGAATTCTACCTTCTTACCTCACAATCACATTAAAATGATGCCCATCAAGGCCCGTAAAACTTGCTCCATAAAAGCCGTGGCATCTGTCGAGCGATCTGTAATTGGTCCACCATTTACTTCAACACGCTCGATAAGTCTATCCACTTCTTCCCTACTCGCCACATTAAGCGAAATCAAGACTTCATCTCCTTCTCTTTTCTAATTGATAGGCTTCGTATAGAATGGACTGAAAAAATATAAAGAATTCTGATTGCACAAAAAAATTGCACTGACTTTTCAATGCAATTTTGGTATTACTAAGCATTTGCTGGAGTCAGAGTCTCCCCAATCGCTTCCAAGCGTTCTGCCCATTCTTGACGAGTCAATCCGTTTTCAGAAATGTAACGGTTGCGCTCATGAGCACGGCATTCAGCTGAACAGCCGCGAACATACTTGTGCTCATTCTCTTCTGATGTCAAAATACGACGGTTACAGAATGGATTGCCACAGTTGACATAGCGCTCACATGGTGTGCCATCGAACCAGTCCTTACCAACGACAACTGGGTTAACATGGTTAACATCGACCGCGATACGCTCGTCAAAGACATACATCTTACCATCCCACAATTCGCCACGAACTTCTGGGTCTTTACCATAGGTTGCGATACCACCGTGGAGCTGGCCGACATCCTTGTAGCCTTCACGAACCATCCAGCCTGAGAATTTCTCACAGCGAACACCACCAGTACAGTAAACAACTACGCGCTTGTCCATGAATTTCTCTTTGTTATCACGGACCCATTGTGGCAATTCACGGAAGTTGCGGATGTCTGGGCGGATGGCACCACGGAAATGCCCAAGGTCGTACTCGTAGTCATTACGTGTATCCAAAACAACTGTATCTTCGTCCAAGAGAGCTTCTTTGAACTCTTTTGGTGACAAGTAGGCACCTGTTGTTACAAGTGGGTCAATATCATTGTCAAAGTCGTTGTCTTCCAAACCAAGGTGAACAATTTCTTTTTTATAACGAACAAACATTTTCTTGAAAGCTTGCTCATTTTCTTCATCAATCTTAAACCACAAATCGCTGAACAATGGGTTTGCATGAACGTAGTCCATGTACTTTTGAGTTGTTTCATAGTCACCAGAAACAGTACCGTTGATTCCCTCATCAGCAATCAAAATACGTCCTTTGAGTCCGATAGACTTACAGAAAGCTAGATGCTCAGCAGCATAGGCTTCCGCATTTTCAATTGGGACATATTTATAATAAAGTAATACACGAATGTCTTTTGACATGATTTCTCCTTCTCAATCTTTGCAATAGATGATAAAACTCTGTCATTTCTAATAAATGATACCTTACGATTATATCGTTTAGCCCCTCAAAAGACAAAAATCTGAACTGAAAATTTAGAACCTCTATTCGCAGGTTCAGTGCTTATATGTAAAAAATACGGTAACATGGATGACATGCTACCGCATTTATTGAAGGTTCGCTATAACTTCTTAGTCGTCTAATTCTATTTTCAGCTGTCGGAGTTTTTCCAAGGTATCATGTCCGATAAGTTGGTCCACTTTTCGCTTATGGCGTCTAGCAATATTTTCCTTCCATTTATCTTCAATAGGATTATGTGGCTTCTCGATTTTCCTTTGCTCTTTGATTTCTCTTGCCTCCTGCCACTCCACTCCTTTAATAACTTCTTCCCAATAGCTGGCAATAGCAGAGCAGAGATAGAGTTGGACCTTATTCAACCAGTGTCCAAAAAAAGTTTGCGGAGCACTTTCCTCCACTAGCCGATAGGTCCTTTGGATTTCAATAAGTTGACTTTGATATTTTTCCCACTGGAGCATAGCTTTACTCGGCTTTTTTCGATAAAGTTGACGCTGTTTGATTAGAGCTATATACGGTGCAACAAAACGACTCGTCCGTATCTTGATAAAATTTCTGGAGGAGCGAACGGCCACCAGCATGCCTGAGGCCAATAGGCGTTCAACCTCCCTTGCCTGATGATCTGGAAAACGGTAATGGACTTGCCACCCCTCTTCTTCAACCACTAAGCGAATCTGCATCCTACCATTTTGCCAACTCGCCTCCACCTCTTGCTTTTCATCCCATAACTTTTGAAAGAAGAGAAGAAGGTAGTAGCCTTGTTTACTAAGTTCATACCAGCTGTTCGTGTGGTAAAGGTAGGTCCGAATCGCTCCCTTCATATAAAATTCGCCATGGAAATCATAAAAAGTTGGCTGTTTATATGTAGATTGTGATGAGTGGTTACTAACTCGGAAAACCTTATAATAATAACTATTCCAAAGAATGCATCCATAAATTGATTTCGTCGTTTTCGATTGATAAAGACTTAAAACTTCCTCGTCAGGATTGAGTATAGAATGAATAATCGGTCCCAACTTTTCTTCTATCCAGACCATACTTCTCCCCTTGAACACATGTTTTTGTTTGTTTTATATTATTATATCATATATGTATTTTTTTGTATTAAAAAACCCTAGAATTTTTTCTAGGGAAAATAAAAACTTAATCTTTAGACAAGCTACCTGTCTTCGTTTGAGATTTTGCATAAACAGCCAAAAGGAGTGTCCCTGCAATAGCAACCGTAATACTGTTTACAATACCTGCTACAAGTCCCTGTGCAAAGACCTTATTCGCCGCCTCACTGTAGATAAGAATATCTAAAACTGGGGCAATGATTCCCCAAGCAAGCACATTCGCTGCAATCTGAACAAGGTTAAAGAAAAGAATATCTTTCCCTTCAAAAATCCCTTCTTGAATACGCAGACGTTTTTTGGTAAGACCAACAACCAAACCAAAGACCCCTGATGCCAAAATCCATGACCACCATGGACCGTAAGTCAACGAATCCTTAAGCGTGTGCCCAATGAAACCGACCAAGAAGCCAACCACAGGACCAAATACAACTGCCAATAGCGATTGAACAGCGTATTGAAGCTGGATAGAAGTATTTGGGACAAAGGTTGGGATATTGATTAAATGACCAATAACCACAAAGAGGGCTGCGCCGATACCAGTAGCAACGACTGTTTTGATTGAATTATTTTTCATAACTATCTCCTAAAATTTCTTTAATTACTAATACGTTTGATTTCAATATGCCAGTTTTGACCTACACCGACATTATAAGCCTTGGCAAATGAGCCCTGATTAATCGCAACACCTACACGATAGAGGGAATTGATATAAATCAATGGCTGTCCGATACGTACATCCGCAAAGGACTTGCCATAGGTTACTTGGTTTTGATACACAAGCATGTCGTTATTGTATATGGTCACTTCAAAGCGATCTTCAAACTGCGGTTGCAAGGTGTAAAATTCTTCCCTCGTAATCGAGGTCCAAAGCGAGCCGAATCGAACATCTAGAATATCAATTGCGCCTTTTACATAATCTGAACCAACTTCCGTTGGGACTGTTGGAATTTCCACAATCTTATCCACGCTTAATTCTGGACCAACTTCTTCAAAGCTAATGTGTCCAGAAGCCAATTTAGCTCCCGTATAGGCATAAACATCTCGACCATGGAAGGTGTACGAATATTCTGTATTGGCACGGCGATTGGCCACCTCTGAAATTTCTCGAACCGCCTTTATCCCCACATATTTTTTGATGAAGGATAGCGTCCCATTATCTGGCGTTACAATATAGTGATTTTGTTCGGTCAAAGCTACTACACTCTTACGTTTTGAACCAACTCCTGGATCAACAACCGAAACAAATGTTGTCCCCTCCGGCCAGTATTCGACCGTTTGAAAGAGGCGATAAGAACCTTCAAAGATATTGTACGGAGTAATATCATGAGTTAGATGGTGAACAACTAAATCTCTCGATTCTTGGAGAGCAACACCAATCATCGCTGAAACTGCACCATCAACTAAACCAAAATCTGATTGTAAAACAAGTAAATTATTTGACATACATTCTCCTAATCTTATTACCGTTCTATGATAACAGAAAACCCGTGACCATTCAAATAGATATTTCCAAAGCCTGGCTATAGTTTTTCCTTATACCTCATCTGTCAAGCACTCTACTATCAGCCACCGAAAACTCCGCAAATTTTCCCATCGTACCTTCTTCGAACTTAAGATAAAATCCTCCACTCTCTAGTTCCAACCAACTATCGTCTTTGAGCAATTCGATACAAAGAAAACTGCCTACCGGCAGTTCCAATCTCCAACCTTCTAATAAAAATGACTGTCTCCCGGACAGTCATTTTTATTAGAAGCCATCTACATTCGTGTAGATTTTTTGGACGTCTTCGTCGTCTTCGAGGGCGTCGTAGAGTTTTTCAAATGTTGCGAGGTCATCGCCTTCAAGTGATACTTCTGATTGCGGGATCATTTCAAGTTCAGTGACGTTGAACTCTTGGATTCCTGATTCTTTGAGTGCCACGATGGCCTTGTGCAGATCAGTTGGGGCTGTGTAGACAGTGATTGTGCCGTCTTCTGCTTCTACATCATCGACTTCGACATCTGCTTCAAGGAGCAATTCGAAGATGGCATCTGCATCATCACCTGCAAATACAACCACACCTTTTTTATCAAACATGAATGATACGGAACCAGATGCACCCATGTTTCCACCGTTTTTACCAAAGGCAGAGCGAACATTGGCTGCGGTACGGTTTACGTTTGATGTCAAAGTATCAACGATAATCATAGAACCATTTGGTCCAAAGCCTTCGTAACGACCTTCCACGAAGGTTTCGTCTGTATTTCCTTTTGCCTTGTCAATGGCTTTATCAATGATGTGTTTTGGAACCTGCGCTTGCTTAGCACGGTCGATAACAAATTTCAGCGCTGAGTTTGTTTCTGGATCTGGGTCACCCTTTTTCGCTGCTACATAGATTTCAACACCAAATTTGGCGTAAACTTTTGAGTTAGCACCGTCTTTTGCGGTTTTCTTGGCTACAATATTGGCCCATTTACGTCCCATGGGGAACCTCCTACATTTTATAAAATCGCTTTATTATACCATAAATGGAAAGGATTGAGAAGATTTTTAAAGGTAAAAGACAAGCTCTGATGAACTTGTCTTTTACTTTTTACAACTCAACTGTCGCAACTTGGCTATCTTGACTGACCTGTCCAAGATTTTCAAGGCTGACAGATTTGATTTCTGCTGTGTTTGTGAAGGCAACGACGATGGTTGTTTCGCGTCCTGCTGAGTGAATAGCTTCAAGGTCTGCAACAAGGAGCAAGTCACCTGCTTCCACACGTTGGCCATCTGTTACCTTAGCTGAGAATGGAGCACCGTTTAGCGCAACCGTATCTAGGCCGACGTGCACCAAGACTTCTACACCCTTGTCAGACAAAATACCAACAGCGTGTTTGGTTGGGAAGACACTAGTTACAATACCTGAAACTGGTGCGTAGACATTGCCGGAGCTAGGCTCAACTGCATAACCGTCACCCATCATTTTTTGTGAGAAGACTGGGTCTTTTACTTCTGTAATGGCAATAGCTTGCCCTTCAGCGACAGAGTAAACTGTCTCCGTCACACCTTTGAACTGAGTCTCAGGAGCAACTTCTTCTGTCGCAACAATTTCCGTACGAGGAATAGCTACGCCAGATTCTAGCAAGTCTTGAATGTCTGATTTGAGAACATCTGCTTTTGGTCCATAGACTGCTTGAACACCTGAGTCTTTGATAATCAAGCCCATAGCACCAGCCTGTTTCCAAGCATTTTCATCTCCAACCTGTGCCACATCTTTAACACTAACTCGAAGGCGAGTCATACAAGCATCCACATCTGCGATATTATCACGACCACCAAGCAAGTTGATGATTTGAACTACTTGTGAATTGGCATCCGCAGTATCTACGTTTGAGTTTGAAACCACATCCGTTGTTTCTGTATCATAGTTACCATTGCGTCCAGCTGTTGCTAGGTTGAATTTCTTAATCATAAAGTTGGCAATGAAGTACATACCAACCGCAAAGAGGGCTGTTACCCAGATAAAGTTAATAACATCCATACCGATACCAGCTTTAATCGCCATCGGTGTACGTGTAAGGAATTCGATATTACCAAATGAGTGCATACGCAAGTTGACAACGTCAGCCATGGCAAAAGCCGCACCTTGTACAAAAGCATAAACGACATAGAGTGGCATTGCTGCAAACATGAACATAAACTCAATTGGTTCTGTTACACCTGTCAAGAAGACGGCAAGTGCTGAAGAAATAAACATACCTTTGTACTTATGTTTTTTATCTTCATCCACATTGCGGTACATAGCGTAAGTCAATCCCATCAAAATCCCTGATGAACCAATCATTTGACCAACTTTGAAACGGGCTGGAGTAATGTTTGCAAGAAGGTCATTGTACTGAGCCATATCACCAGCGTCTTTGAGGTTGATCAAGTCTGTAATCCAAGCCAACCAGAGCGGATCTTGTCCAAATACTTGTGTACCTGCTTGTGCACCTGTTAAGATCTCATAGGTACCACCAAGTGAAGTATAGTTCATTGGAATGGTCAACATGTGGTGCAAACCAAATGGAAGAAGCAAACGTTCCAAGGTACCATAAACAAAAGGTGCAAGAATTGGTGCTGTATCCTGTGAGCTTGCAATCCATTTACCAAAGCTGTTGATTCCTGTTTGAACAACCGGCCAAAAGATAGCTAATCCTAGCGCTACAAGAACTGAGCGATAGATAACCACAAATGGTACGAAGCGTTTACCGTTAAAGAAGGTCAAAACATCAGGTAATTTGCGGTAATTGTAGTATTTGTTATAGGTTGTTGCCCCTACAAAACCAGCGATGATACCAACGAAGACACCCATGTTCAAAGCAGGTTGACCCAAGATATTGACGAAGTAGCCTGAAACTGGAATCTCTGTTCCAAAAACAGTGGTTACGGTTGCCGCCGCATCTGCAAGCATGTCAGTCGTCACACCAAAGAAGTGGCCAGTAATCAAGTTAATCAAGATAAAAGCAAGACCTGCCGAGAAGGCACCGCCAGCTTTTTCCTTAGCCCAGCTACCACCGATAGCCAAGGCAAAGAGCAAGTGAAGGTTTCCGATAATCCCCCAACCGATTTGGGCAATAATATTCCCAATACGAATCAAGAGTTCTGATTCTGGGCTGATTAACGGAATAGAGTTTCCGATAGAAACCATAAGACCTGCTGCAGGCATAACTGCAATCACGACCATTAAACACTTACCGAATTTTTGCCAAAATTCGAAACTAAGAAATTTTTTCATTTTTTCTCCTTTATTTTTTGGCTCTGTGCCATTTTATACATTAATTTCAACTTCCACACCAAAATGGTCTGAAATAATCGGACGATTCTCTCCATTGAAAATCACTAAGCTGGATAAAACTTCCTTTTTCTGATTTAAGAAAATGTAATCCAATCGTTTTTCCTGACTGTGACCAGCCCAGCCATCGATAGCCTTTTCAACCGTAATCCCCTGGTCTTTTTCCATCGCTAGATTGTATGAATCATAAAGCCCAAGCTCTGTAATCGCTTCGTAGGCCTCTCGATCTGAGAAGGCATCGGTATTAAAATCTCCCATAAGAATCTTAAAACGTCTATTGCCAGTCCGTTCCACAATCGTACGAATGTTATCAAGCTGGTCTTCCTCTTCACTCCCTGGAAGATTGATGTGACAAGAATACAGGTCGATCAACTGGTCTTGATAGAAGACCGTCAAGCCCATAATTTTTCGTGATAGGATGGAATCAACAGATTTATTCTGACTACAATAAAATGGATCCACTTCATAAACTGGCAACTTGGTAAGAAAGGCAATCCCTTCTTCGTACTTATCGTAGCCGATATGTGAGTTGCTCCAATAATATGAATAGTCAAATTGTCCCAAGGCTCTTAATTTTTCTAATAAAATCAAGCCATAATTATCCGCCTTCAAGTCTTTCGCTACCAAATCAGCAGTTATGAGCTGATTGACTTCTTGAAGAGCGATGACATCATAAGCCTTTTCAGCTATTGTTTGGGCTAAAACATCTAGTTTTTCATCCTGCCTTTCTTCTAACCAGGCATGGACATTAATTGTTAGTAATTTCATTGCTCCCCCTCTCTCTGAAAATGCGTAACCGTTTTCTTTTATAGGAATAGTATAACGTAAACGTTTGCATTAGTCAATAGCTTTTCCGTAATATTTTAAACTTTTACGTAAAAGTTGTGTATTCTACTAAATAAAATAGATGTATTGCCCCTTTCTGGCTCTTTTATGATACACTAATGGGTAGAAAGACAGGAAACTATGAGTAAGTATAAAAAAGTTTATCAAGATATTAAGAAAAAAATTGAAGAGCAGGTTTGGTCAACTGGACAGGCCCTACCGACAGAAAATGAATTAATGGAAGTGTATTCCTACTCCAAGGACACCATTCGCAAAGCACTATCTCTTCTTGAAATGGATGGTTATATTCAAAAGAAACAGGGGAAATCTTCTATTGTTATCGAACACGGTCTAATGAAGGACCAGTATCTTTCTGAAATAAAAACAGCGGGCGAATTGAACAAAAAATCACAGCACCAAATTCAGACCCAACTTACTTCGCTTTATATTATTCAAGGCCAAGAAGATTTAATGTCAACTTTCGAAGTTGATGATAAGGTAGATTTCTATCGAGTGAGTCGGGTACGGACAATTGACGGTGAGCGGTTAGAATATGACATTTCCTATTTCGACCGTAGGGTCGTCCCTTATCTTAGCAAAGAAATTGCCGAAAGCTCTATTTACCGCTACTTAGAAGAAGAACTCCATTTAACAATTTCTCATTCCAGACGTGAAATCTCCTTCCGTTTTGCAAACGAAGAAGAAAAACAATTAATGGACTTAGGAGACTATGACATGGTCGTCGTGGTCACTAGTATCACCTATCTTTCAAATGGTCAAGCTTTCCAGTATGGGACCATTAGCTACCGTCCAGACAAAGTTAGCTTTGTCTCAATGGCGAAACGGTAAAAGGAAGCTTTCGATTTTTTCGACCAAGTGTACAAAACTTCTAGAATTTTATAGTTATAAAAAGAATGTCTCCGCTTTTTTGCAGAGACATTCTTTGCATTTATATACTAAGGAGAGCACCAATAATGGTAAAAACTGGTAGTTTTTTATTCTTCAACACATAGGAAGAATTGATCTGATAAGTTTTGGAGTGGTTCAATCAATTTTCCTACTAATTGTTGGAATTCAATTAGTTACTGTGCCAGATGTCTTGGTTGTACTGTTCAATGGTACGGTCAGATGAGAAGAATCCAGCTTTAGCAATGTTGTGAACAACTTTCTTGTTCCATGAATCTTGATCTTCGTAATCTGCAAAGACTTGTTCTTTTACTTCGATGTATTCAGCCAAGTCAATCAAGGTCATGAACCAGTCTTTCGAAATCAATTCATGGTGCAAGCGTGCAAGACGTTCTTCGTTACCAAGCGCCTTCACTTCATCGCTTACTATAAAGTCAACTGCACGTTTGATATTAGCATCGCCATTGTAGTAGTCAGCAGATACATATCCAGCCTTATCGTACAAGTCGATGATGGTATCTGAATCTTTACCAAATGTATAGATGTTGTCCATACCAGCCAACTCAGCAATCTCAACGTTTGCACCGTCCATGGTACCAAGTGTCAATGCACCGTTCAACATGAATTTCATGTTACCAGTACCTGACGCTTCTTTAGAAGCCAATGAGATTTGTTCTGAAATATCTGTCGCAGGGATGAGTTTCTCAGCAACTGTCACATTGTAGTTTTCTACCAAGTGAACATTGAGGTATTTATTTACTTCTGGGTCATTGTTGATCAACTCTGACAAGCAAAGAATCAAATGAATGATGTCTTGTGCAATGATGTAGGCAGGTGCCGCTTTACCACCGAAGATAACAGTGATTTTACGTTTTGGAAGGTTACCATTCTTGATTTCAAGGTATTTATGGATAACATACAAGGCATTCATTTGTTGGCGTTTGTACTCGTGGAAACGTTTGATTTGTGTATCAATAATAGAATTTTCATCCAGCTCGATACCTTTATTGTCTTTAAGGTAACGTTTGAGAGCCAACTTATTGTTGAACTTGATTTCAGCCAACTTAGCATGAACTTCCTTGTCATCAGCAAAGGCAAGCAATTTTTCAAGTTTAGTAGCATCTGTCAAGTATTCATCGCCAATCAATTCTTTGATATAGTCAGCGAGGTCTTGGTTGGCAAATTCCAACCAACGGCGGAAAGTGATACCGTTTGTTTTATTGTTGAATTTTTCTGGGTAAAGCTCGTAGAAAGCTTTCAATTCAGAGTTTTTGAGGATTTCTGTGTGAAGCGCAGCTACACCGTTCACTGAGTTAGAGAAGTGGATATCCATGTGAGCCATGTGTACACGACCTGATTCATCAATGATTTGGACTGCTGGGTCTTTAATTTCTGCACGAATAAGGGCATCCAATTCTTTGATAATATCAACCAAGTGCGGCACCACTTCTTCAAGGAACTCAAGTGGCCATTTTTCAAGCGCTTCCGCTAAGATAGTGTGGTTTGTGTAACCAGTCATATTCTTAACGATGGCAACTGCTTCCGCAAATTCAATACCATGTTTTTCAGTCAAAAGACGGATCAACTCAGGAATCACCATTGATGGGTGAGTATCGTTGATTTGCACATAAGCGTAGTCAGCCAAGTCATGCAAGTTTGAACCGCGCTCAATTGCTTCATCAATCAAAAGTTGAGCAGCATTTGATACCATGAAGTATTGTTGGTAGATACGGAGCAATTCACCATTCTTATCAGAATCATCTGGGTACAAGAAGAGTGTCAAGTTTTCTTTAATATCAGTCTTGTCAAATGAAATACCGTCTGTAATCAAGTCATAGTTTACTGACTCAATATCAAACAAATTGAGGTAGTTCTTAGTCTCTTTTTTATAGCCAAGAATATCAAGACGATCCAATTTTGATTTCAAAGTGAAGTTTTTGAATGGAACATCATAGCTGATAGTTGTTGGAATCAACCAAGAATCATTTTCAATCCAGAAGTTTGGCTCTGCTTCTTGCTCATTTTTCTTAAATACTTGACGGAAAAGACCACAGTGGTAGTTCAGACCAACACCTTCACCGTTGATAGCAAGTGTTGACATCGAATCAACGAAACATGAAGCCAGACGTCCCAAACCACCGTTACCAAGTGATGGTTCTGGTTCAACGTCTTCAACTTGAGCCAATGATTTACCAGCTGCTGCCAATTCTGCTTGAACGTCTTTGTAAACACCCAAGTTGATCAAGTTGTTTGACAAGAGTTTACCGATAAGGAACTCAGCTGAGATATAGTAAACTTTACGTTTTCCTGTGTTTTTTGGTTTTGTAGCTGCAGCTTCTTTTACGTAGTTTAACAATTGAAGATAGATTTCTTCATTTGTCAAATCAGCTAATTTCTTCGAAGTGTTTGTTTCTGCAAATGTTGTAAATTTAGTCATGGTTTTCATTTCCTCGTTGGTATAGTAATGTCATTTTTGTCAAGAAGTCTTTGCGTTCTTGGGTCAAGTCTTCAGCTTTCATGCGCCATTCCCAGTTTCCACCGATAGTTGACGGCATATTCATTCGACTTTCTTCGCCCAAGTCTAGGACATCTTGCATGGTTGCAATAGCTGTATCACTCACTGTTGCAAACAGCATACGGAGCATAGCTTGGCTAACTTTTTCAATCGGCTTACGGTTGCTGTAGGCGTCCACGTATTCTTGTTGTTCTGGATCAAGATTGTTGTACCAGCCGTTGACAACCTCATTATCGTGAGTTCCAGTGTAGGCAACTGAATTTGGAATGCAACGGTGTGGAGCATCGATACTCTTACCTGTTACATCAAAGAAACCAAATTCTAAGATTTTCATGCCAGGATAGCCACAATCTGCAAGCAATTTGCGAGCTTTAGCGTCAATGTTTCCAAGGTCTTCTGCAATGATTGGAAGGTCTCCAAGTGTTTCTTTGACAGCCTTGAAGAGATTGTAGCCAGGACCTGGTTCCCAAGTTCCAACTTTTGCCACCTCTGCCTTACCATCAACTTGCCAGAAGTCTGAGAAACCTTTGAAATGGTCAATCCGAAGGACATCATAAAGTTTGAAACTTTCATGGATACGATAAATCCACCAGTTATAGCCTGTTTTTTCATGTTCTGGCCAATCGTAAATAGGATTTCCCCATAATTGCCCATCTGCCGAGAAGTTATCAGCTGGTACACCTGCTACATAAAGCGGCTTGCGTTCACTGTCTAATTTGAATAGTTGGGGTTTTGTCCACACTTCAACGCTATCAGCAGAAACATAGATTGGCATGTCTCCGATGATTTTGATGTGGTGTTTGTTGGCATATTCTTTCAATTGCTTCCATTGGCTGAAGAAGAAATACTGGGTGACTTTGTAGTAGTCGATTTGATTTGCCAATTCTAAGCGGTACTTATCAAGAGCTTCCTCGTTGCGAGCTACAACTTTTTTATCTTCCCATTCTTGGAGAGCTTTATTACCAAAGTATTCCTTGATAGCCATGAACTCCGCATAATCTGTCAACCAAGATGAGTTAGCCTTTTCAAACTCTAGAAAAGCAGCCTTCTTCTTATCATCTTGTAAAAATGCTTGAACTGCCTTCTCCAAAATTGGTCGGCGAACTTGATAGATAAGAGCATAGTCTACTTTTTCAGGATTATCTCCAAAATTTACATCTTGGAAATCCTCTGTTGCCAACAAGCCATCTTCAACCAAGAGGTCAAAGTCTATCAAGTGTGTATTTCCTGCAATAGCAGAGAAAGACTGGTAAGGAGAATCTCCATAGCTTGTAGTTGTTAGTGGTAAAATCTGCCAGTAGGTTTGCTTGGTTTCCACCAAGAAATCTACAAAATCATAGGCAGACTGTCCAAAAGTACCAATACCAAACTTACCTGGAAGTGAGGTAATATGCATCAAAATTCCACTGGTACGATTTGTCATAAAAACATTTTCCTTTCTGTCGGTTACGAATATAGTTTAACGCAAACGTTTGCACTTGTCAAGGATTTTATGAAAAAAGTTTTAATGTGCTCTAGAAAGCCTATTTTATAGCATTTGTTAGCGAATAACAAAAAAGAAAAGAGGCTGAGCAAAAACTAGCCAGTAAATAAAAAACACAGATAGATTCAAGCTGATTTTGATGAAATCCAGCCGAACTATTTGTGTTTTTCCTTTTGTTTCTATTATCATGGGCTA
>NZ_JAOTGL010000016.1:0-48833 GCF_044427045.1 Streptococcus sp. 2022WUSS135 | reverse complement strand
ATGGCTTGAACACCTTTATTGTATCGCGTTTGGAGTTTTTTGGTATAACCTTCGTCGCGCACCCGCATAGCGGGTGGTTTATTTGTCACGCACCTTACGGAGCGTGACGGACTAAAAGTCACATAATTATAGCAAAAAATTCCAGCCAAAGCTTGGAATTTTTAACTGCTTATTACACCTTTGCTTGAATCTCATGCATTTGAGCATATACTCCACCACGTACAACCAATTCTTCATGCTTCCCATGTTCAATAATTCGACCTTGATCTAAGACAAGAATCTGGTCTGCATTTTGAATGGTAGAAAGTCGGTGAGCAATAATAAAGGTTGTCCGACCTTCTTTTACCACTTCCATGGCATGTTGGATAATTTCTTCCGTCTCCGTATCAATATGAGAAGTTGCTTCATCCAATATCAGAATTTTAGGATCAGAGTAGAGTGTCCGCGCAAAGGCAATCAACTGACGTTCCCCACTTGAAAAGGCCGCCCCCTTCTCAACAACCGGTTCATCAATCCCTTTCTCTAAGCGAGATAGCATAGGCCTTGCACCAACTTTTTCTAGCGCCTGCATGATTCTTGTTCTATCTGCTTCCTCTTCATTCATGGAAACATTGCTGGCAATCGTCCCTGTAAAGAGATAGGGATCTTGCAAAACAATCCCCATGTGACTGCGCAGGCTTTCACGAGAATAATCACGGATATTTTTCCCATCAATCAGTACACGTCCCTCCTGTGGATCATAGAAACGATAGAGGAGGTTCATAATAGAAGACTTACCAGACCCAGTATGCCCAACCAGAGCAACTGTTTCTCCTTTTTCTGCCCGAATGGTAATATCTTTCAAAACTGGTCTGTTTTCTTCATAGCTAAAGTTCACGTGTTCAAACACGACTTGCCCTTGTTCAACTTCCAAAATACGATCACAGTCGTCCTCCACCTCTTCTTCTAGAAGGGCCATTAGACGCTTACCTGTTTCAAAAGAGCGAAGCATATTTGGGAACTGTTGAACCAGCGCTCCCAAAGCAATGAAGACTCCTTCGATATAGTTGACATAAACAAAGAGTTTCCCAGCTGTAACTCCATCCTGTCCTGCAAGAAACTGATAGCCGACTACCGTTAAAATCGCAGCAATGACTAAATTTTGCAGAAAACCACTCAGATTCCACGTGGCAAGAGACTGGGCCCAGATAATCTTATTATCTGCCCGACGCATCTTGTCAGCAGTCACTTCAAATTCTCTCATGATGCGCTCTTCTTGTCCAAAAAGTTGAATCAAACTTGCACCATTCATGGTCTCATTCACCTGCGTATTGACGTCACTCCTTGCATCATAAAAATCCTTCATTGGCTTGTCTGTCATTTTCTTGTAAGCAAATTGAATACCGATATAGAGTGGTATCAAGAGTAACATCAGCCAACCGAGACTCCTATTCATGTAAAATAGAACACCGTATGTAAAGAGCAAACGAACAATATTGTTAAAGACATTAACTAAGGTCCCATAAAATTGTGTCCGCAGGGTTTCTGTATCATTGACAATTCTAGTTGCAATTTTTCCAGCGGGCTTATCATCAAAATAAGAAATAGGCAACCGTTGCATAACATCGTAGGCTTGATTACGCAGATTTTCAGCAATACGATTGGCACAATGCATGAGTAAACGCATAGATAGGTAGAAGCCAATAGCTCCCAGAATAATCATTCCCATATATTGAACTGACTGGTTTAAGAAAACAGCTTCATCAAAGGGCAAACCCTTGCTTAAATCCGTAATCGGTCCATCAATCGCCTGCTGAATCAGCAGAGGAGCCAATCGAACCATGGTCGAAGCCAATAGATAGAAGCCGACAGCTACTATAAATAGCCACTTAACACGACCGATTTGTTTTAATAAAAAACCTAAAATAGTCATTACTCTCCTCCTTCCTGGCTTTGTTGTCGTTGGTATTGTTCATAGTACCAACCTCTTTGGGCAAGCAAATCAGCTGGATGCCCTTCCTCAACGATACGCCCCTCATCCAAGACTAGTACCCAGTCTGCATGATTGACAGCAGATAGACGATGGGTCACGATGACATTGGTTTTACCTGCACGTTCTTGTTGAATATTTTGGATAATCTGGCGTTCTGTCCGAGCATCCACTGCCGACAAAGAATCATCTAGAATTAGCAAATCTGGCTCTCGCAGGAAAGCACGGGCGATGGAAATCCGTTGTTTCTGACCGCCAGAAATAGACACACCACGCTCACCAATCATGGTATCAAGACCATCACTCATCCGTTTTAAATCTTGACTAAAAGCTGCTGTGGCAATGGCTTGTTCAATCTCCTCAGAGCTACTAGCTACTTTCCCAAGGGCAATATTTTCTCCAACAGACCTTGAAAACAAAATGTGTTCTTGTGGAACATAACCAATTTTTTCCTCTATACTAGAACGTTTAAAGTCTAAAACAGATTGATGATTGATGAAAAAATTTCCCTGACCAATCGGATACTGGCGTAAGAATTGACGAACCAAGGTCGTTTTTCCCGAACCAGTCTTCCCAACGATACCTACAGTTTGCCCTGCTTTCAGTGTCCAATTGATGTCCTGTAGGCTGGTTCTTTCCGCCTGTGGATAACTAAAGCTATAATTTTTGAAGGAAATACTAGACAGCTCTGCAATTTCCTTAGAACCATCAGCCTCCAAATCATCACCCGTCTCAATCAGCTCTTGCAGTTTTTCGAAAGATGTCTTACCAGTCTGATAAACAAGGATGAAATCTGCTAGTGTCCAAAACGGCTCTAAAAGCGAACCAACATACAATTGAAGGGCAATTACTTGTCCCAAGGTCAGTTGCCCTGCTCTCACGGCTTGTGCCCCCATGAGAAGCACGAAAATAGTAGATAATCCCAAACAGACTGTGGCTAATGGATTATACAATGATTGCAAGGAAGTGATGCGATCCCCACCCTGAGCCAATTGCTTGGTACGAGCTTGAAATTGAGCCTTTTGAGTTGCTTTTTTACTATAAGCCCTAGTCACTCGAATGCCTTCGATGACCTCCAAAACTTCATTATTGAGCTGGGCTACAGCTTCCCTATTGGCATCAATCGCCTTATCTTGTTTTCTCCCGATAAAAAATATACATAGTGTCATGAACAGCATCGGTAGTAAAGCTACTAGCGAAATTTTCCAATCAATAAAGAACATCGTGGGAATGATAAAAGCCAACATACCGCCTGCATAGACGACAATCATAAGACCGTAACCCACCATCTCCATCAGGCCATCCACATCCGTTGAAAAACGAGTCATGACATCTCCTGAGCGGAATTTTTCATAAAATGGAGTCCGCATGGTCACTAATTTTTTAAAGGCACGTTGCTGCATATCAAACTTGAAATTGACAGAGGCCTGAAATAATTTCAGATGCCAAATGAAGGCTGTTGCATAGTTCAGCACTGTTACCAATAACAATAAGGTCATCTCCTGAACCAATATGGCCTGAGTCAATTCATTCTTGGTCAGTATATCGACCATCCGCTGTATGATTTGCGTTGGTAGCAAAAGTGTGGCGTCATAAATAATCAAGGTCACAGCAACCAATAGATAGAGCCACTTATGACGCTTGATGTAGTCAAAAATTAATCGAAACATATATCTCCTTTACAAATCTATAACCTATCATTTGCCACTTTATTCAATGAGTAACAGTTGATAGACCTTACCTTTCTAAGCGCACAAAAAAGCCTAGGGAAGCATCTCACTCCACCTAGGCTTGTGTAAGTCCACAAAAATAGACCAGCTCTTGAACATAGTCGACAATTTTTATCACACCATGACCACAGTGCTTGATTGTCTCAACGTTTCAAAATATAGCCCACGAAAAACGACAAAAGTACATCAATGAGCTTTGTTTTCCTGCTTAGAAAGGAGTGTATGATAAAAAATAGCTTGCTGCATGACAAGTTGCTTGTTCATTTGTTTTACTCCTTTCATATTTCTAAGCCCTATTCTACCACAATAAACATTCATGTCAAGGGATTTTTCAAAAAAACAGCCTGAATAGGCTATCCCATACTTATATTAGTTTCCAGGATATTTTAAAAATACTTGTATTGGTAGAAATGTAAAATAGCCGATTTAATCGCATTTTAAATTTATTTTTACAACTCATTAATACATTCTTTTTTACTTTTGGAGCGAATTGGGGACAACGACTCCAATTTCCTCATCACCCCCTGCAGCTTCTCTGCAGTCTAACTTCTTCATCTATTTTAATTCGCAAAAAAATTAAAAAAATTGAGAATTATTTTTTTATCATGACTTTTTATTACTATAGTTGATTGATTTTATTTTAGTGATACAATTAAATCGAAAAATAAAACAAAGGAGATATTAATATGTCTACACAATATCGTTGCGTTTGGAAAAAATTAGCAATTGCTTTGTTAATTTTTGTAACCGCTTTCTCCGCTATCCCTAGCCAAGCTAGTACCGGGAAGAGGATTAAGAAATTCCCGAGTACTTCACATATCGAACTTCGCACGGATGTTAGTAATATCCCTGGTACATTGCCATTTGATGGGCAAAATAGACAACTTTCACTTGGAGAGCTAGATAGTCTCAACCGACCTACCTATGCACATATCCAGCTCAGAGACCAAGACGAACCTACGCTGACACGAGAAACTTTAACATACAATCCTGTTGGTTGGTTTAATTACAAAGTACCATATAACGGGAAAAAAACTTGGTTAATGAATAGGGGGCATTTAGTTGGTTATCAGTTTAGCGGTTTGAATAACGAGGCTAGAAACCTGGTGACCATGACAGCCTACCTTAACACAGGAGCCCTATCGGGAGCTAATGATAGTAATCCAGAAGGAATGCTTTATTACGAGAATAGACTGGATAGCTGGTTAGCTTTACACCCAAACTATTGGTTAGATTATAAAGTAACTCCGGTATATCAAGACGATGAACTAGTCCCTCGTCAAGTGATTTTGCAGTATGTCGGTATTGACTCAGAAGGGCAGGCGTTACAGATTAGATTAGGCGGCGAAAAAGAAGTAGTAGACAATTACGGTATTACTACCGTTACACTAGAAAATGTATCACCTTTAGCGGAAATTAACTATGAGACAGGCATGTCTCCTACTATTAGGTAAAAAATATAAGAGGCTGCCAAAAACTAGCCAGTAAATGAAAACACAGATAGATTGAGCTGATTTTGATGAAATCCAGCCGAACTATCTGTGTTTTTCTTTTTATTGTTACTATCTTGGGCTAATTTTTTAGCCAATTTCGTTAAATTCATACTCATTAGGAGGAAGCCTATCTCTGTTTCAACCACCTTTTATCCTCTGACATGGACTCTACGCACGCCAAAAACACCCTTCATCCTACCAAATACAGGTTCGACATCCACCTTGCGTTTGGCATAAATTGTCAGATACTGACTTGTCCCATAGTAAGTTCTACCTTATTTCTTTGTCTTATTCTAGTTTCCAGTTTTTAAGACAGACTAGAACTTACTTTGGGAATTTACTTTGAAAAGTTAGCACTCTCTTTTTCTTTTTATTTTAAAAAAATCCATTGACATTTTTTTGAGATATGATATACTAATCAAGTACTGCTGGTTTAGCTCAGTCGGTAGAGCGCATCCATGGTAAGGATGAGGTCGCCGGTTCAATCCCGGCAACTAGCATGGAATAACGTTAAAACCCTTGATACACAGGGGTTTTTATTATGTCTTCTCCAATTTGCCCCAAATTTTTAGAAGATTTTTCTGACCTTGTCATTGCTCTTCTCTTTTAATGATTCAAGCTGATGGACATAGACCTTGAGTTTAATGTTTAAATTTTCATGTCCAAGTAATTGAGAGATAGAGATGAGCTCTACTCCTTGCGTAATCAGATAAGATACGTAGATAGGTCTCAATGAATGTATATGAACATTTCGACCGACAATCTTCCTAATCAGAAGCAAAGACTCTATTCTGATTATTCTCAATCCAGCACTTTTCTTTATAGTCTTTCATCAACTTGACAGTATGATCATAGATAGGTATTTTATGCACTGAACTGGTATTCTTAGTCGGAGCAAAGTCAAAGGTGGTATTGTAGTTGTATATCTTGTTGACATCTATAATCTTGTTTTCAAAGCTGATGTCATTCCATGTCAGCCCCAATGCTTCAGCAAAGCGTATGTCTGTACCTGCTATTAGGTAGATAATGACGTAGGAGTGGTATCGAATATTCTGTCTGGCACATTCGATAAGACTTGTATATTCGTTGATTTCAAGAAATTTTGCTTCTTTTGGTTCGGACTCTACTGATGAACGTATGGTAGTAAAATCGCAGAAATTCCGCTCAATAATGCCTCATGTACCGCCATCTTCACGGTTGCCTTTGCTTGATAATGGAACTTTTCAACTGTTTCCTGTGTGTGAGTACTGGCAAACTGATTCAGTACTTGTTGCTACATACTGTTGGTTATTTCGCATAGTTTCGTATTTTCGAAATATAATTTTATTTTCTTTTCTGTATACTCGTATTTTTTCCAAGTAACCTGGCTGAGATTTGATTTTTTGTGAATTTGTGCCTAATTGCTACAGCATTCAAAATATGCCATTGATTTACCCTTTTTATTTTGTTAAAATGGGTGTAGGAAAGAGACCTACTGAAAAGCAGTTTTTTACTATACTTGACACCCTACACTCAAATTTTACGACGGAGAGTGTTGGGATTTTTTGTTTTTTAAAAATAAAAGGGAATGAGAAAGAATTCGACTAGTCAAAAACATATGTAGGCTCGGGCTAAAATAGTCCACTGGACTGTTTCACTCCCACACCCGCACAACTCCAACATTCAGAGTAGTGACTGTTAAAGCCAATCAACCACTGCGCTGAGAGGTTGACACGAACTCTGAGAAGTGGCGCTGAACTTGAGCCCAGTCTCATCACGATATGGGACCAAGTCCTAAATGTAAACTTTATGGAGCTAAACTCCTGACAGTCATATTGTAGGATATTTTATAAATAAGTCAAGAAATTAGAATAAATATAGTTCTTTCAATTTACCATACACTTTTACTTTTCTCAGACTAACTTCTAGAATGTCTGAAACTAGAACTCACTTTGAGTAATTTACCGAAAATAAGTCGTTCCTAAAAATTATCTGACATTTTTAAGGAATTATGCTATACTATTGTTATAAAAATCACAAAGGAAACGATATGAAACTGCAAAACCTTCAAGTTGGACAATCTTATTTAGTCAAAGATTGTCTAACGCAAGATGATATTCGTAAACACTTAGCGCACTTGGGTTTAAAAGTCGGAGAAGAGATTCGCATCATTTCAAAAACCAAGACCAATGCAATTTTCCAAGTCAAGGCAAGCCGTCTAGCCCTAGATAGAGAAATTATTGAATCTCTGGTTTTAATAGAAAAATCAGCTACGGAAATAATCAATCTATCTGAGGCACCTATTGGTAGCTCAGCTAAGGTCATGGACATCTATGCAACAGGTGCACTCCGTCGTCGCCTCATGGATATGGGACTTACAAAGAACACGCAGCTATTTCTCAAAAAAGTCGCTCCCCTGGGCGATCCAATCGAAATTACCTTGAGAGGATACGAGCTGACACTACGCAAATCCGAAGCGCAAATGATTGGTGTTCAAATCACAAACGAGGTGAGGAAATGACAAAACACATCGCCCTTGCAGGAAATCCAAATAGCGGAAAAACAACCCTTTTCAACCTCCTAACAGGAACCAACCAACGTGTTGGTAACTGGCCTGGAGTTACCGTTGAAAGAAAATCTGGAACGATCAAAAAGCGGAAACATTTACTAATTCAAGATTTACCAGGTATCTACTCGCTGTCTCCCTACACACCAGAAGAACGGGTTGCCAGAGATTATTTGATAGCGGACCAACCAGCTGCTATCCTCAACGTCCTTGATGCAACAAACTTGGAGCGAAATCTCTATCTGACCTTGCAGTTATTAGAAATGGGTCTTCCTACTGTTATCGCCCTCAATATGACAGACGCCCTGAAAAGTCAAGGTCGCTCAATAAACAGCGACCAACTCTCCTATCAACTGGGAGTTCCTGTACAGCCTATCAGTGCACTAAAAAAGATAGGTATATCCCAGCTCCTCCATGAAGTAGAAAAAATTACCAATCAGCAAGCCGAGCCAATCTATCCTCAGTATGATAAGCAATTTGAAGCCGGTCTCGCCCAAGTTATTGACCTATTACCGGATTCCATCCCAAATCATCAAAAACGCTTCTACGCCATTAAGCTACTCGAACAAGATCAAGTCATTCTAGACCAATTGCAACTCAATGCACAAGACATGCTTGATTTGACCGAAATCATTGCCATTTTGGAAAAAATTTACGCAGACGATATGGAAGCCATTATCGTCAATCAACGCTACCAATTTATCGAGAAAATCACAGAACTGGTCACAAAAGACAGCGATAAGGCTTTTAACCTGTCTGATAACATCGACCGACTTGTTACCAATCGTTTTCTTGCCCTCCCTATCTTTGCGGCAGTCATGTGGCTGACCTACTTCCTGTCTATTCAAACGGTTGGCACAATGGGGACGGACTGGGTGAATGATGTCCTCTTCGGAGAGCTTGTTCCAGGCCTTATTCAGGAAAATCTAGATCGATTTGAAATCGCTGGCTGGCTACAATCTCTGGTCCTTGATGGCATTATTGCAGGATGCGGAGCCATTCTCGGTTTTGTACCACAAATTTTCGTCCTCTTCGTCTGCTTGGGAATCTTGGAAGACATCGGCTATATGAGCCGAGTCGCCTTTGTCATGGATAGGATTTTTAGACGTTTTGGTCTATCAGGCAAATCCTTTATTCCCATGTTGATTTCCACAGGCTGTGGCGTTCCTGGAGTCATGGCAAGTCGGACTATTGAAAATGAACAGGACCGAAAAATCACCATTATGACAGCAACCTTCATGCCCTGTTCTGCTAAACTTCCTATCATTTCGCTGGTAGCCGGTGCTTTCTTTCCTGACAATCCTTGGATTGCTCCAAGCGCCTATTTTGTCGGTATGGCCGCCATCGTCCTATCCGGAATGGCACTAAAAAAGACCAAGCAGCTCGGTGGAGTCGCAAGCCCCTTTATCATGGAATTACCATCTTATCACTTACCGAAACTCAGTACGGTTCTCCGGTATGCATTCGATAAGGCACTTAGTTTTATCAAACGAGCTGGTACCATTATATTTGTGACCAACATCATTATTTGGTTCAGCAGTTCCTATAATTGGTCCTTACAAATGGTAGAAACAGATGAGAGTATCTTAGCCTCCATTGGACGCAGTTTTTCTCTCCTCTTTGCCCCACTTGGTTTCGGAAATTGGCGAGCAACTGTTGCAGCCATTACAGGTCTCTTAGCCAAGGAAACCGTCATTGCCACCTTTGGTATCCTCTATAAATTAGGAGAAACAACCGAAGAAAATCCCGAACTCTGGGGGCTTTTACAACAAGACTATACAGCATTATCAGCCTATTCCTTCCTAGTCTTCAATCTCCTCTGTGCCCCTTGTTTTGCGGCTATTGGTGCCATTCACCGTGAAATGGGAGAAGCTAAGTGGACATGGATTGCTATCGGTTTCCAAACAGGTTTAGCCTATGCAAGTAGTTTGGTTATCTATCAGATTGGTCTTGTACTTATCTACGGACAATTACCGACCGTCTGGACATTTATCGCTATCTTTCTAATTATCACAGCCATCTACAGCCTAGTGAAAAAACCAGCCAACACTCTTCCAATCGTCACGCTAAAAACATTAGAAAAAGGAGAATATTAATGCCCACACTTATCCTCTTTCTCATCATCGTCATCTTATTTTCTCTTGCTATTCGCAGTCTCATCAAAGGAAAAGGATCCTGCGGAGATTGTTCCTGCGACTGTACTATTAAGCAAGAGATGAACGAATCTTCTCACCATAGACATCCATAACAAAAAGGTCTGCCTCATTATTGTGCAGACCTTTTTACATGTAGCTTGTCTATTAAATTTTTAAGTAGCGGTTCATGGAAATGACTGACCCCAAGGAACCAATAATAATACCAATTACAAAAAGTGCGCCAATCATTCCTGGAACAAAGACATTCATACTAATCAGAGACAAATCTTGACTAGCAAGACTAGCATTTACCGAAGTATAAATCATCTTATAAAGAGAATAGACTAAAGCAGAAGGCAAAATAGCTCCGAGGAGACCTACCCAGGCACCTTCCCAGAGGAATGGTCCACGAATATAACTGTTTTTAGCACCAACCAGACGCATAATCTGAATTTCACGGCTACGAGAAATAATGGTAATTCGAATAGTATTGGAAATCAAGAAGACCGCTGTAAAGAGCAATAAACCAGTCGCTGCTAATCCCCATGTACGAACTAGATTAGCTAATTTAAAAATACGTTCCGTTTCAACTTCCCCATCGCGTACCTCTGTAACACCATCAATTTTAGCAATCTCTGCTGCAACAGTTTTTACATACTGCGGTTCAGTCGTATCAATGATATAAGCATCGTAAAGTGGATTGGCATCTCCTTGGAATAGGTTCCAAGTATCTCCCAAGGTAGCTGTTAATTTCTGCAACTGTTCATCCTTACTTGAATAAGTGACAGATTGTACATTTTCTAAGGCTGTAATCTGATTATACACCTTTTTATAATCTGGATTAGCTACCGTCTCTCCTGCTTCGTTCACAATCGTCTCAGCTTGATCGGTTGAGTTCGCTCTCAAATACACATTGATGCGTACATTCTGTTCCAAATCCGAAGCGAGCTTTGCCGTGTTCAAAATAACTGAAGCAAATAGACCAACCAAGGTAAGGGTAATGGCTACAGATGAAATGGCTGCAATCGTCATCCAACCATTTCGCTTCAAACTCTTCAATGACTCAATAAAGTGTCTAAAAAATCGATTACTCATCGTATCCATATTCTCCTTCCGCTTCATCACGTACTACACGACCATCTTCAATCGCAATAACACGATGACGAAGTGTATTTACAATCTGACTATTGTGTGTCGCCATCAAAATCGTTGTCCCCTGCAAATTGATTCGCTCCAATAGATTCATGATTTCCCAAGAGTTTTCAGGGTCCAAGTTACCAGTTGGTTCATCAGCAATCAATACTTTAGGATTATTTACAATGGCACGGGCAATAGCAATACGCTGTTGCTCACCACCTGAAAGTTCATTTGGGAAAGAACGAATCTTGTGCTTCAAACCAACCAAATCTAAAACTTCCATTACACGTTTCTTGATATTCCGTGGTTTCTCACCGATAACTTCCATCGCATAAGCAATATTTTCAAAGACAGTCTTTTTAGGTAAGAGTTTGTAATCTTGGAAAACCACTCCTACACTACGACGCAGAAGAGGAACATCTCTCTTTTTAATTTTTGCAAGGTCAAACTTACCAACCTTTAGACTCCCCTTATCGAGCTTTTCCTCCCGATACAAGAGTTTGATAAAGGTTGACTTACCTGCACCAGAAGGACCTACAATGTAGGCAAATTCTCCCGCTTCAACATTGACTGATACTCCGCGAAGGGCAGTCGTTCCGTTTCCATATTTCTTGGAAACGTCTTTCATTTCTATTATTCCCATAGGATTTCCTGTCTTAGACAGTCCTTTCTTTAGATTTGAGAACGTTTTTTTCAGAATACAGTCCGTATTCTCTCAAAAAACTTCCTTGATGAGCGAAAAACTATCTCTTATATACAAGTACCTCACTTGTAAATACAGGTTCTTAGCTAATTCGCCACTTTAAATAAGCATCTATAAAGCCGTCCAAGTCACCGTCCATAACCTTATCGACTTGAGCCACCTCATAACCAGTACGATGGTCTTTTACCATTGTATAAGGTGTAAAGACATAAGAACGAATCTGACTTCCCCAAGTGATTTCTTTCTTGTCTCCCTTGAGTGAGTCTACTTCTGCCGCTTTCTTCTCCTGCTCCAATTGATACAATTTAGCCTGCAAGAGTTTCATTGCACGGTCTCGGTTTCCATACTGAGTACGGTCAACTGTGGACTGAGTCACAATCCCTGTCGGAATGTGCGTCAAGCGAACACCTGTTGAGACCTTGTTGACGTTCTGTCCACCAGCACCGCCTGACCGGAAGGTATCCATCTTCACTTCATCATCTCTGATTTCAATTTCAATGGTATCGTCCAACTCAGGCATTACCTCTACAGATGTAAAGGAAGTATGACGACGCTTAGCTGAGTCAAAAGGTGAGATGCGCACCAAACGATGAACACCCATTTCTGACTTAAGCAAGCCATAGGCGTTTGGCCCAGTAAAGCTTAGAGTTACGGACTTAATACCTGCCTCATCACCAGCTTGATAATCCAAGGTTTCTACTGTAAAACCCTTGGCATTTCCATAACGCTGATACATCCGAAGGAGCATTTCTCCCCAGTCTTGTGCCTCGGTACCACCCGAACCTGGATGGATTTCCAAGATAGCGTTATTGTGATCATAGGGTTCCGACAAGAGCAAGGTCATCTCGTAGGCAGTCATGGCTTTGTCCAATTTTGCCAACTTCTCAACCAGTTCATCCCGAACAGACTCGTCTTCTGCTAGAAAATCTAGCAGAATTTCGGATTCATCATATAAATCCAACATCTGATGGAAATTTCCATAAGTATTTTTTAATTCATTCAACTCCTGAGACGTCTTCTGGGCTGCCAAATTATCATTCCAGAAATCTGGCTCCGTCATCTTGTTCTCAAGAATGGCAATCTCTTCTTCCAGACCTTCTAAGTCAAAGAGACCCCCTAAAGGAAGTTAGTTTTTTGCCAAGTTCTTCAATCTTTTGGCGAATTTCTGCTGTATCCATATACACCTCATTTTTATTCATAATCTTTATTATATCACATTTGCAAGTCCTTGACCATGCTGAGAAAGGCCGTTTGCTCCGCTATAACATCATCATTGTCTGATGAAATACCTGCGATAAAGTCTACCATTTCATCATTGGGCTGTTTGACCAATTGCCCCAAGGCCCAGATAGCCGTTGCCATGTGGACCGGATTTTGTTTTTTATCGATGATTTCTAGGAGTTTGGGAATAGCAGAGCGATCATTACTATTAGCCAAGGCTATGATGGCATTGCGCTGGAGAATATTTTTCCCTCGCCAAGAACCAGCAATCATGCCAAATTTTTCCTTGAACTGCCCATTGGACAAGTCCAAAAATGGAATCAGCTCAGGCTCAGCTAAATCAGGATCGATTTCTACAACAGGTGGACTTGAAATTCCTTTATTGTAAGGACAACAAATCTGGCAAATATCACAACCATAGATGACCGTCTTGATTTTCTTACGAAACTCCAAGTCCATCATACCCTTATCTTGTGTCTGAAAGGACAGACAGCGACGGGCATTCATGGTCGTATCACCTAATAGACAAGACGTCGGACAGGCTGCAACACAGCGATTGCAATCACCACAATCGTAATCTACTGGTTGATCTGGTTCGATGTCCAAGTTGGTCACTAATTCTCCTAAGAACATATAGGAACCAAATTCCTTAGAAATCACCAACCCATTCTTCCCAATAAAGCCAATACCGGCCCGACGAGCGACGGCTGTATCCACTAAAGCTCCCGTATCCACCATGACCTTATATTCCAAGCCATCCGTAAGTTTCTCAATTCCCCGTGCCAAACGCTCCATCTTATCTTGCAAGATATAGTGGTAATCAAGTCCCCATGAACTAGGGGTAATCTTTCCACGTTTGTATTGAGTTTTCTGGGGCTGGGTAGGCAGATGGCGTGGATAAGCTACCGCGATAGAAATGATGGTTTTAGCAGATTCTAACGACAGTTTGGGACGAATACGTTCTTCGATATTCTTGTGTTCGAAGCCTGACGAACGCCCCTCTTCCTGACTAGCACGAAGTGATTTCTCCAAATAAGCAAAATCATCTGCCGTTGTAAAACCAATCTTCGAAATTCCGATTTCCTGAGATAATTTAATAATCTCTTCCTTAATATTCATTATATTCATTTTAGCAAACTTTGGATATATTTAGCAAGACCTACATAGCTAAATAAGTTATTAATATAACAAAAAACGTTAGCGCAAAACAAAAAATATTCATACGAACATAGGCCTTCTCCCGCCAAATACTGGTCAAGACATACATGACATTAATACCGATTGCTCCCCCTAAGCCGTTTGCCAGTAAATCGGTTATATCTGCAACTCCAAGCAAAAGAAGATATTGCAGAACCTCAAAACAGAGACTCACTAACATAATCAAACATAGATTAGCCACCCACGATGCCTTGCGAAATAGCATTTCCATATAAATACCAAAGGGAATAAAACTTACAATATTAAATAGAATTTCTGGAAAATCCAGCACTCCATCATAGACTGCTGTTCCTGCAAACGGAATTAAGTTTATACTAGCATAACCATAGCGTCCATATAAGATGCTCAAGTCCATCTTAAAGACAATCATCCAAGTAAGTAAAAGGAGATAGGCAAAAAATAAAAACATACTCATTTTCTTTGTCTGCATAGAAATTCTCCTCTCAACTAGCATATTTTATCATTATATCATAAATGCTGTTCCATAAAATGTCACTTCTGTGACAAAGCTCATTCCATATTACAAGTACTTTACATCCTGCTACAAAACAGAAAAGGAAGACAATACCAAGCCTCCCCTTATTCACAAAAATATCTTACTTAAAATGTCTGATGGCTATGCTGAAAAGCCTTATATTGATGGATTTGTAGCATCAAACGCTCAAAGTTCGCCTCCTTACATGCTCGCATGATTAAGAAGCAATCAATAAACTTCCACAAATAAAGTCCCAAAAATAACAAGAACCCAATCAAGATAAATAGCGTAACAAAAGATACTGCAAAAGCAATCAGCTTGGCAAATCCCAATTCTTTATTCCCGACATAAAAACGGTCAACACCAAACTCACCGAAGAAAATAGCCAAAATAAGAGCGACAAGAGGTTGACGCATCTCAACCATCATAAGAACGTTCAAAGCCTCATCATCTAAATCTTCTAGTTCTTTTTGCAGAATGAATAACTTATCAGATGGCAAATAACTGCTTTTACTTAAAATATAATTCTGAAGATAATTCATATAAACTCCTACCTCTTCAAAATTATAGCAGTTTCTTATTCTTCAAGCAAGCCTACAGGGGAAAACAGTGTCAGAAATCGTTTACATATTTTCTTTTTTTGCTATAATGAAACTAGATTACAAGGAGGTTCATATGAGAGTTACTATTCATTATCCAAAACCTATCAAACAACTATCCTCCCAAAAACTTCCACTCCTGGTAGATGAAAAAATTGCTGGGACAGTTACTCAAGGAAAAATTCTAAGCTTACCAATTACACAATCATCTGTTACACTAAGTATTCGAGGGGATAAAAAATCAAGCATTCAAGTTAAAGACGGCGATAGGGTCCAAATAGTGGAAAGTAGTAGGTACTTCACCCTCTACTATTTCAGCTTGGCTATCCTTCCAATTGTCATCTTTTTCCAATTTTCTACGATGATAAAGATAATCCTACTTGCTACATCTCTAATCTTTACATTTTTGGGACAAGAAATCTTCCCAAAATACATTATCAGTACAGAAAAAAGCTCAGACCACTAAATCTGAGCTTTTTCAAATGATATAGTCTTCAGTTTGCTTTTAGTACAAGGCAACGAGTCGCAGACTGTACTGAGGTACGGCAAGGCGAGTTAACGAAGTAATAAAAGATAAGCTGAATAACTATATTAGATAGCTTTTTCATCCAATCCCAACTTACGTTGTACAAATTTAACAATTTCTACAACGACAACCATGAGACCTGAACCGATTACTGTTACCATCCATTGAGTTGGTGTCAAGATTGAAACCTTGAAGAAGGTATTGAATCCTGGAATCACAACAGTCGCCATCAAGAGCAAGAAGGCAGCTACGATAGACCAGTTAAAGAGCTTGTTCTTGAATGGACCAACGGTAAAGATAGATTGGTAAATAGACTTAACGTTGAAGGCATGTACCAACTGAATCAATCCAAGAGTAACATAGGCCATTGTCAAGGCATCTGCATGGATTTCTTCATAAGTACTGTGTTCTGGGTAAAGCAGTGCAAAACCATAGACACCAAGTACCAATGCTGTTTGTAGAATACCCTGATAGACAATAGAGCTCAAGACACCACCTGAGAAGAAGCTTGAGTTACGACCACGAGGTTTGTGCTGCATAACACCTGGTTCAGCAGGTTCAACACCAAGGGCAATCGCTGGAAGTGTATCTGTTACCAAGTTAATCCAAAGAAGATGAACTGGCTCCAATACGTCCCAACCAAAGAGGGTTGCAAGGAAGATACACAATACTTCAGCAGTGTTAGCTGACAAGAGATATTGGATGGTTTTTTGGATGTTTGAGAAGACCTTACGTCCTTCTTCTACCGCTACGATAATAGTCGCAAAGTTGTCATCTGCAAGGACCATATCAGAGGCACCTTTAGATACTTCCGTACCTGTAATCCCCATACCGATACCAATGTCGGCAGTCTTAAGTGATGGCGCATCGTTAACACCGTCACCAGTCATGGCAACAACCTTACCATCATTTTGCCAAGCCTTAACAATACGAACCTTATGTTCTGGAGATACACGAGCGTATACAGAATATCGTTTGAAGACTTTCTGGAACTCTTCATCCGTCAATTCATTGAGCTCTGCACCTGTAAATACATGGTCTTCTGTATCATTTGGATCAATAATACCAAGACGTTTCGCAATTGCTTCAGCAGTATCTTGGTGGTCCCCTGTAATCATGATTGGACGGATACCCGCTTCCTTAGCGACACGAACAGCTTCTGCCGCTTCAGGACGCTCAGGGTCAATCATACCAACCAAACCTGAGAAGACAAGGTCGTTTTCAACAATGTCAGATTCCAATTCAGGAATAGCATCAACATACTTGTATGCCATCATCAAGACACGAAGGGCTTGTTTAGCCAACTCTTTGTTAGTTGCAAGAATAGCTTGTTTATCCGCATCAGTAATCGGACGAACTGTACCGTTTTCTTCAATTTGCGTTACACGTTTCAACAACTGATCCGGAGCACCTTTAACAGCTACGAAGAAGTTTCCAGCAGCTTGTTGGTGAACGGTTGACATCAATTTACGTGTTGAGTCAAATGGCAATTCAGCCACACGAGGCTCAGATACCAAGACTTCACGAACGTCAAAGTTTTGATCCAAACCAAATTGAACAAGTGCCGTTTCAGTTGGGTCACCGATCAATTTACCAGTTGGGTCAACTTTTGTATCGTTGGCAAAGTTCATAACACGAAGCGTTGTATTGCTTGCATCCAAAGCTTCTTTAGCATCCACCAATTGACCGTTTGTATAAACTTTTTCAACAGTCATCTGGTTCATAGTCAAGGTACCAGTCTTATCTGATGCGATGATTTCAGTTGAACCAAGTGTTTCAACAGCAGGCAACTTACGGATAATCGAGTTACGCTTAGCCAAGACCTGTGTACCAAGCGAAAGAACCACTGTAACAATAGCTGGCAAACCTTCAGGAATGGCCGCAACCGCAAGAGCTACAGAAGTCATAAGAGCAGGTAAGATACCTTCTCCACGTACAAATACCGAAACAGCCATCGTTACCGCAGCAATTACAAGAACTGCATATGTCAAGACTTTTGATAACTGGTGCAAGTTTTGCTTCAATGGTGTATCAGTCTCATCAGCATTGGCAAGCATACCAGCAATATGACCAACTTCAGTGTACATACCTGTATTTGTAACCACACCAAGACCACGACCGTAAGTAACGTTTGAGTTTTGGTAAGCCATGTTGACACGGTCACCGATCGGTGCATCTTCAGCCAAAACTGCTGACAAATCTTTATCAACTGGTACAGACTCACCTGTAAGAGCTGCCTCTTCGATTTTGAGGGAGTTCGCTTCTAACAAACGCATATCGGCAGGAACAACATCACCTGCTTCAAGCAAGACGATGTCACCTGGCACCAAGTCTTTAGAATCAACCTCGACTACATGATTGTCACGAAGCGCACGCGCAACTGGGCTTGACATGTTTTTTAGCGCCTCAATGGCTGCCTCAGCTTGCCCTTCTTGATAAACACCAAAGGCAGCGTTCAAGATAACCACGGCCAAGATGATAATGGCATCTGTCAAACCGTGTGAACCTTCTGTAATCACCGTCAAGATTGCTGCTGCAATCAAGATAATGATCATCAAGTCCTTAAACTGATCCAAGAATTTAGCTAAGAGTGTGCGTTTTTCACCCTCATCCAATTCGTTACGACCGTAGTCTGCTAGACGTTTGCTTGCCTCATCACTAGACAAACCGTCCAAAGAAGACCCCATGCTTGACAATACTTGCTCTTCGCTCTGTGTATAAAACAAATCGCGTTTTTGTTCTTTTGACAATTTCTTTCTCCTTCTCAGTCTCTTTTTCACCTAATAAATAAAAAAGAGACCTGTTTTATTAAAACAAGTCTCGCTATTTAATATATTGCCGGAAACAAGTCGGATTGACGACAATATCACGGAAATTTCCGCTAGCTACTCCCTCGATTTGTTAACTATTATATCAAAAATCCCGAGAAATTCAAGAATATTTTTCTGGAAATAAGAGATTATTTCCACGAGATTTCCAAATCATAGGAAGCAAAAACTTGCTGGTTCTCCAATCCCTTTAATTCATATTGCAACTGGACACTTTGATCCGAACGGTTTAATTGGTAACGTTTTGTATCGGTCACAAAATGCTGGATTCCTAACGGTGTAGGAATGGTCACAATAGCTTCTTTACCAGAAATGAATCGCATAATAGACTTCGGAGTGGAAAAGCGTGTCATCACTAACTCTTCTTCGTCACATTTTATGACAACTTTTTCAGCTTCATCGTTACTATAAATGAGATAGAGAGTGCCATCTTTTTCCTTAACTTCCACTTGAAATTGCTGATCCACTACCTCAATCTGCCCGTCCAGATCAATTTCATTTCGTAAATAAATATCCATAGGTCCTCCTACTATTTTTTAATCCTAGTAACAAAGGAAGAACGAAGCAGAGTAAAGCCTGTATACGCTGCAATGAAGACAACCAAAATTTTTAAATTATTAATATCTAAATTTGATAAGAAGAAAGCGGCTGTCAAAACACCCAGCACCCCACCGACAATGATTCCTGGAACTCCCGGCCAGTTTACTCGTCCTGATTGGATAAACTGCTTGGCACCAGCTGTCATAATCATAGCAGCATTCAACATCATGACCGGAAGAGCAACCGCTGGACTAATTCCCATCAATGAGAAGAAGATTAACTCAGGAGCATAGTTACCCAGCCCCATACTCATCAGCATTCCCACCATAAAATCAAAGGCAATACCAACAGCCAGTTTCCAACCAGTTAAGCCCTTTACTTCATTGGTAAGATCTGCACCAGGGTTAGTAATCATGCGATAGACCATGAAACAGGCTGCAATAATTAGCAAAATCCCAAGAATTCGTTGAACTTTCTTTGTATCCCATTTTTGAGTTACCTTGGCACCAACAAAGGCACCCGTAAATGCCGCTACTGCCATAGCAATCAGAGTGACCATGTCAACCTCAACTATCGTAATAAACAATAGCGCCTCTACTAAGACTGGTATGATGTGCGCCGTTGTCATGGTCGCAGGAATTTTACGATCGTCTTCCACCAACTTTGTCAGTTTAAACATAGTGGTTGTCGTTGCAAAGGTTCCAATCCCCAAGGTGTCTAGCAAATCAGTAACATAACCGATACCAAATCCTGTCCAAAATTTCTCTTTTAGAGAAATATCGTGCTTTTTAGCATAGGATAGAATTGTGTAAAGCATCCAAAGAATCAGGGCTATAATAAAGACCTGAATAGTTAATAAGATAATTTGATTATTCATTTCTCCATTATACCAAAAGATTCCTTTGGATACATAGCAATATCCTTGTATTTTAGAAAAATCAGGAATTTATCTCCCTTTTTTGTTATAATAAAACTATGATAGAAAAAGTATTTCGCGATCCAGTTCATAACTATGTACATGTTGATCATGAGCTGATTTATAAACTTATCAATACAAAAGAATTTCAGCGACTACGCCGCATCAAGCAACTAGGGACTACTTCCTATACCTTCCATGGTGGCGAGCATAGCCGCTTTTCGCACTGCCTTGGCGCCTACGAAATCGCCAGACGGATTACTCAAAAATTTGAAGACAAGTATCCACAAATATGGGATACAAATGAGTCCCTACTGACCATGGTTGCTGCGCTACTCCATGATGTTGGACACGGAGCCTATTCTCATACCTTCGAGCGTCTATTTGATACAGACCATGAGGAAATGACCTGTGCTATTATTACTAGTCCAGAAACGGAGATCAATGCTCTGTTGAAACAAGTTTCGCCTGAGTTTCCAGACAAGGTTGCTAGTGTTATCAAACACACCTATCCAAATAAACAGGTCGTTCAACTCATTTCGAGCCAGATTGATGTTGACCGTATGGATTATCTATTACGAGATTCCTACTTCACAGGAGCGAACTATGGTGAATTTGACCTAACTAGGATATTACGTGTCATTCGCCCGACAGAAAATGGAATTGCCTTCAAAGAATCTGGTATGCATGCAGTAGAAGACTACGTTCTCAGCCGCTACCAGATGTACATGCAAGTCTATTTTCATCCAGCAAGCCGCTCTATGGAAGTCCTATTGCAGAATTTACTCAATCGTGCCAAACTACTATATACTAGTGAACAGGAGTTTTTTGCACGAACCTCACCTCGGCTATTACCTTTTTTTGAGCATCGTATCCGTCTAACCGACTACCTCAGTCTGGATGATGGAGTTATGAATACTTACTTTCAATCATGGATAGATGGACCAGATCGTATTTTATCTGACTTAGCCCAGCGCTATATCAATAGGAAAGTGCTCAAATCCATCACTTTCAAGGCCGAAGAAGAGGAAGCTTTGGACCGCCTGCGTAGCCTGGTCGCAGATGTCGGGTTTGACCCAGAATACTATACTGCTATTCACCACAACTTCGATTTGCCGTATGACATTTACCGTCCGAATGCAGAAAAGAAACGGACTCAAATTGAGATTTATCGCAAAGATGAAACCTTGGTAGAACTATCCTCTCTATCACCAATTGTTCACTCCCTATCAGGCACAATCCACGGCGATAGCCGTTTCTATTTCCCAAAAGAAATGTTAGAAGAAACAGGTATTTTCGCACCTCAAATAGCTGATTTTAACAGCCATATACATAACGATCATTTTATAATTGGAGAATCAAATGAGCATTAAACTTGTCGCCATCGATATTGATGGTACACTACTAAATAGTCAACACCAAATTACAGCTGAAGTGCATTCAGCAATCCAAGAAGCAAAAAAAGCAGGCGTTAAAATTGTTATTGCTACTGGTCGCCCCATTTCCGGTGTTCAAGCAATTTTAGAAGAACTCAATCTTACAGAAGCAGGTGACTACGTCATCACTTTTAACGGTGGCTTAGTCCAAGATGCAGCAACTGGTGAGGATATTGTCAAAGATACCTTGACTTATGAGGATTATCTCGACATCGAATCTGCTGCCCGTAAACTCAAGCTCCCAATGCATGCCAGCACCAAGGAAGGTATCTATACTGCCAACCGTAACATCGGTAAATACACCATTTACGAATCAACACTAGTAAGTGCACCCATTTTCTATCGCACTCCGGAAGAAATGGCTGACAAGGAAATCATCAAAACAATGATGGTTGATGAGCCAGAAATTCTTGATGCTGCTATTCCACTTCTACCGACCAGCTTGACTGAAAAGTACAACGTAGCAAAATCAGCACCATTTTATTTGGAAATCACCCCTAAAACTGTTAACAAGGGACAAGCTATCATTCATCTAGCTGAGAAGCTTGGACTAACAATGGATCAAACTATGGCCATCGGTGACCAAGAAAATGACCGTCCAATGTTGGAAGTTGTTGGTAATCCTGTTGTCATGGAAAACGGAAATCCTGAACTGAAGAAAATCGCCAAATACATTACGAAGTCAAATGATGAGAGCGGTGTAGCTCACGCTCTGAGAGAATGGGTACTGAAATAACCTCTTAAAATATCAAAAAAAGCATCGGATTCAAAATCCGATGCTTTTTGCTATTAGAAGTTCAACAAAGCCAAGAAGCTTTCTGCTTCAAGTGATGCACCACCAACAAGCGCACCGTCAACGTCTGGACATGCCATGTATTCAGCAACGTTTGATGGGTTTACAGAACCACCGTATTGAACGCGAACCTTGTCTGCAACTTCTTGACCGAAATCAGCAGCAACAACGTCACGAACAGCTTTACACATGTTTTGTGCATCATCTTTAGTAGCTGATTTACCAGTACCGATTGCCCAGATTGGCTCATAAGCAATAACAAGTGATGCTACTTGTTCAGCAGTCAAGTCTTTCAAAGCTGCAGAAACTTGTGCACCTACAAATTCTACTGCTTTACCAGCTTCGTAAGTTTCAAGTGACTCACCACAACAGATGATTGGAGTCAAACCGTTACGGAAGATTGCATGAGCTTTTTTATTAATATCTTCATCAGTTTCGTGGAAGTAATCACGACGCTCTGAGTGACCGATAACAACATAGTTAACACCCATTTCAGCCAATACTTTTGGAGATGTTTCACCAGTGAAGGCACCTGCATCTTCAAAGTAGCAGTTTTGAGCAGCAACTTTCAATTCAGAATCTTTAGCGAACCACAAAAGAGCGTTCAAATCTACAGCTGGAGCTGCGATAGCTGCTTCAATTTTGTCGCCAGCAGGCAATTTTCCTGCAATTGCCTCAACGAAAGCTTGTGCTTCTTGAGGATTTTTGTTCATTTTCCAGTTACCGGCAATGATTGGTTTACGTGACATTTCACTTACCTCTTCTATATTTATTGTACAAGGTACATTATAGCATAAACTTAGCTAAGATTAAAGAATTTCTGTGCATTTTATGAATACTTACAGAAAAACTCTCTACCCGAAAGTAGAGAGTTACAATTAAGTTGTCTGACTATAATTGTTATTTCTGGGAACTCAATCGAATTAAGCTTCGATTTCTGTAACCATACCTGAACCAACAGTACGTCCACCTTCACGGATAGAGAAAGTAGTACCTTGTTCAACGGCGATTGGGTGGATCAATTCAACGTCGATAGTAACGTTATCACCAGGCATTACCATTTCAGTACCTTCTGGCAATTTGATTGAACCAGTTACGTCAGTTGTACGGAAGTAGAACTGTGGACGGTAGTTGTCGAAGAATGGAGTGTGACGTCCACCTTCTTCTTTAGTAAGGATGTAAACTTCACCTTTGAATTTAGTGTGTGGGTTGATAGAACCTGGTTTAGAGATAACTTGACCACGTTCGATTTCATCACGTTGTACACCACGAAGAAGCACACCAACGTTATCGCCGGCAAGACCTTCGTCAAGTTGTTTACGGAACATTTCAACACCAGTAACAACTGCTTTAGATTTTTCTTCTTGAAGACCAACGATTTCGATTTCATCGTTGACACGAACAGTACCACGGTCGATACGTCCTGAAGCTACAGTACCACGACCAGTGATTGAGAATACGTCCTCGACTGGAAGCAACAATGGTTTGTCAGTGTCGCGTTCTGGTTCTGGAATGTACTCATCAACAGTGTTCATCAATTCCATAACGATGTCTTCGTACTTAGAGTCACCTTCAAGAGCTTTAAGAGCTGAACCTTGGATAACTGGAAGATCATCACCTGGGAAATCGTATTCTGAAAGAAGGTCACGGATTTCCATTTCAACCAACTCAAGCAATTCTTCATCGTCAACCAAGTCAACTTTGTTCATGAAGACGATAAGGTGTTTAACACCAACCTGACGTGAAAGAAGGATGTGCTCACGAGTTTGTGGCATTGGACCGTCAGTTGAAGCTACTACAAGGATCGCACCGTCCATCTGAGCAGCACCAGTGATCATGTTTTTAACGTAGTCCGCGTGTCCTGGAGCGTCGATGTGAGCATAGTGACGTTTTTCAGTTTCGTACTCAACGTGTGCAGTGTTGATAGTGATACCGCGCTCGCGCTCCTCTGGAGCAGCATCGATAGACGCATAGTCTTTAGGTTGGTTAACTGATGAAGGCAAGCGACGTGCCAATACAGTTGTGATAGCTGCTGTCAAAGTAGTTTTACCGTGGTCAACGTGTCCAATTGTACCAATGTTAACGTGTGGTTTACTACGATCGTATTTTTCTTTTGCCATTTTGGTAAAAGCCTCCAATAAAATATATTTTATAGATAGACAGTAGGCAATACAGTCTAACTTTACCTTACTATTCTATCAAATTGTAGCAGAATTGCAAGCATTTTCTATTGTTTTTTATTTTATCCATTTTCTGCAAGGGCTATTAGCTTCGCTCATAACTTTTTTTATCATCCCATTTTAACCTATTACTCAACTAAAAATACCTCACTTCCATAGGAATATTGATGTTACCATAGCTACAAGGTCCACAAATACGAGACTACTGCAACAGACCTTTCTCCGTTCAGTCATCCTACGACTCCCCGGCAAGCCTCTTGCTATAGGTATTGAAAATATATTGACTATTTTCACTTAATGATGCAGTTGATAATAAGGCTGAATAGGAATGGACGCTCCAATACTAGAAGAATAAATCCAGTCCTTGCCTTCCAATTGAGCAAAGTCTTCTGCTTTCCCTGTTAAGATAATGCCTGCGAACTCCAACTGATCAATCTCTTCTTGTTTGGTAAAGTCGGTGTTACCAAACTTATCAACAAAGGCTTGCAAGTCATCCACAGGTATGTCCAAATACTGCGCTCGTTTCTGATCTCCCGATTCTAAGAACTCTTTCATATAGTCCATACCTGACATATAGTCTCCAGGCATATCCGAAAAGACCAGTTGAATATCCTCTGGATCTAATCCCAAAAGCTGCTCTGGACGATAGTAATGGGTACTCTGCTTCCCTTCTGTCCCTATCCAATACCAATTTTTCTTGAGATTGCTAGGAATCATTTGCTTGATTTCTGCCAAACTGTACTTCTTATCAAAGGAAATAGCCACTTCTACTAGCTGCCCACTCATGTCTTTAAGATAATGCAATTCATTGGCAATGTCTTGAACACTCCAAACGGACTTTTTTCTATTGTAAAAAACAGGTACCTTGGTATTGGTTGTGAAATCATATAGATATTTGAAGGTATTCCCAGGTATATGCTGAGCAAAATCATAGTGACGATCAAACAGGTCATAGTAAATTTCGTGCTGACCAAAAACCATAGGAACACCAGCTAGATCCTTATATAAATTGCAGTAAAGTTTCCCAGATACATAACTCGTGCTTTGGATTTTAATACCGTCATGTTTTATATTTGGATAAGAGATTTCCATTAAAATAATTTGTTTCCAATTCTCACGCCCTTCTCGTGCACCGACGAGGATTTTTACTGTTTGAATGCCAATAAGCATTAAGATGAAGCCGATGAGCGATGATAGCCCTATTGTCTTCCATAAATTCTTCCGCTTACTCCTTTTCGTTACCTCTTCAAAAGTCTTCATATTCATCTCCTCTCTCTTCTAATGCTTTCCTTAACTGTTTGCGTCCTCGGTAAAGGCTGATTTTCACCCAACTTTGACCAGCACCTAAAATATGCGCAATCTCCTTGATACTCATATCTTGGAAATAATAGAGGTCAATCACCTGCTGGTACTTACTGGGCAAACCTTCCACCGCTTGATAGAGCTCATCATGCCCCTCTTGGTCATAGATCAAAAAATTTTCAGGTCTAAAAAACTCCTTTTGTAAAATTTCATGGTAGCGCTTGTCTCTCCTGTATTTGTCAATGTAAGCCCGGACTGCAGAACGGTAAAGCCAAGCTCTTAGTTTTTCGAAAGGAAGGACAATATCAGATTCAAGCAATTTGACTAGAACATCTTGGGCAATATCCTGACTGTCAGCTGGGCTGGCTCCTGATTTTTGCAGATAGTAGGAAATCTCCTCAGCAATACCAATAATTTCTTTTTCATATTGATCCAGTTTGATACTCATCTCCTCCTTTCACTGATAAAACGAATAAGGGATGGTTTGGTTACGCTTTCTTATAATTATTATATATTTTTAGAATAGAAAAAAACAACCTCCAAAGAAGTTGTTTTGTAGTGGTATTAACCCGAGTTGCGCAAACCTGTCGCCACACCATTGATGGTAATATGAATGAGATTCTCTTGTTCTTTGCTCAATTCTCCACGACGAAGACGATGAATTAATTCAATCTGAATATAGTTGAGCACATTGAAATAAGGCATGCGATAATCAAGACTGGCTTTTAGGAACGGTAGTTCTGCTAAAAGCTCATCATTTTGCTCGATTGATAAAATGATTTCTTTGGTCAATTGCCATTCATCTAAAATGACATGGAAGATATTTCGTACCTCTTCGCTTTCACACATTTTAGCATATTCAAATGCGATATTCATATTGGATTTAGACAATACCATATCCACGTTTGATAGAAGTGAACGGAAGAATGGCCAAGATTCGTACATTTTTTGTAACTTAGACAAATTATCAGGGTGCTTATCAATAAAGCGTTTGAAACTTGAACCAACTCCATACCAACCCGGCAACATGACACGGTTTTGTGACCAGGAGAATACCCATGGAATCGCACGCAAACCACCGATTTCTGTGATGGTTTTTCGAGCCGCTGGACGTGAGCCAATGTTCAGACTTGATACTTCACGAATTGGACTAGCGGCAAAGAAATAATCATAAAAATGTGGATTATTGAACACAAGATCTCTATAAATACGATAGCTATCTGATACAATTTCATCCATGGTTTCGCGATAGCCATCGATTTCATTTGGATCGGTAATCATTTGTGTGACCATACGGTCAAGCGTTGCAGATACCAGCATTTCTAAATTATAGTAGGCTGCGTCTTTGTTACCGTATTTATTGCCTATCACTTCGCCTTGTTCTGTCAAACGAAGTCGGTCCTTGATGGAACCAAATGGCTGAGATGTAATCGCATCGTAGGAAGGACCACCACCACGACCAACAGTACCACCACGACCGTGGAAGAAGGTGATGTTTACTCCGTAGTCTTGACCAATTTGCGTCAATTCATTCTGTGCTTTGTAGAGTGTCCAGCCGGAAGACAGGTAGCCACCATCCTTGTTGGAATCTGAGTAGCCAAGCATGATTTCTTGGTAGTATTTATTGCCTGCAATCCAACGTTTCGCTAAATCTAATTGCAGATATTGACGCATGGTATCAGGTGCATTATCTAAGTCCTCGATTGTCTCAAAAAGTGGAACAATCTGAACACGGGCCTTATCGACATCTACTAGACCAACTTCTTTTAATAGGACAGCTAATTCCAGCAAATCAGAAACACTCTCCGAGTGTGAAATAATGTGTTGCTTGATGATTTCCTCACCTAGCTTATCTTTCAATTCACGCGCAGCAGCAAAGATAGCCAATTCTTTTTCTAATTGTTCTGACTTTGGCATGTGCGTTGCAGAAAGAATGCGTGGATCAGTTTCCAACTGTTTCAAAAGAACATGACATTTAGCTTCCTCAGATAAACTGGAGTAGTCTTCTACGATACGGGCAGAAGCCAATAGTTCCGCAACACTCGCTTCATGAATAGAAGAGTCTTGGCGCATATCGATACTAGCTAGGTAGAAACCAAACGCTTCAACCGCTTCAAGTAATTCTGTAAAATCACCTTTCAATAGCGCCATAGATTTATTTTCAATCAAAGATTGTTTGATGGCTAATAAATCAGCTTTAAACTCGGCTACATTACTATAGCGAACATCTGACGGCTTATTGTGAACTAGATAATCTCTTGTATTTGCAAGTTTCATCTGAATATAGTGAAAAGCACGACGATAAGGCTCGTTTTCACGGTAGACAGAACTATCTTCAGATAAATCCGCCAGCATCTTAACCGCTGTAGATACATTCACAATGGAAGTTGAGAGCGAAAAATTCCGATAGAGTTTATAGAGTTGCTCATCGTAATAATTCATAATGACTTCACACTGAGTCAAGGCTGACAGCTTCAAGGTCTCTGCAGTAACAAATGGATTTCCATCACGGTCTCCCCCAATCCACATCCCCATTGTAATTGGACGAGGGTTATTTAAGGCGATTCCTTTCTCAGCGGCCAAACGTTTGTATTCCCGCTGCAACTTAGTGACAGCCTTAATAAAGGAAGAATTGTAATACTCCATAACGTTTGTGATTTCGTTGGTTACCTTCAACTTCTTCTCGCGAATCATATCCGTCTGCATGATAATCTCAATGTAACAACGGAGCTCATCTTCCCATTTGTTTTTATTGAGCAAGCCCAATTTTACATCGCGATAACGACGAAGCAACTCATGAATATGCTTGGTTAAATCAAGCATAGACTGACGTTGAACCTGAGTAGGATGGGCTGTCAAGACTGGAACAACATTCAACTTTTCAAGGATTTCAGCTGCATTTTCTTGTTTGGAAACCATATCAATTGTTGTTGAAATCTTACCAAGATAATCTTGATCAATATTGTTTTGGTGATTGATTTCATAGGCTAAGTCAACATCTTCTGATATATTAATCAAAAGTGGCAAAACAGCAAAATATCTAGAAATAACTGCTAGTTCATCATTATTCAACTGACTGATAATAGCAATCAATGCCTGATAATCATCCTGACGAGACAATTGAGATAATTCTACAATTTTAGCAAAAGTCTCTGCAGGCATCATTTGAGCTGCTACTTCTTCCAAAATAGATGTTAGAATCGTTACTTCTTCACGGATTGCTTCCTTGTTGTTATAGTTTTCTAATTTTTGAATACCCATCTCCTACCTCTTTCCTATCTCTAAATTAGCGTACGCTCTATTTCTTCTTCAATTAATCGACGTTTTTCACTAGCATCAATATTCAGAACAAACCCTATCCCGATGGAAATAATCAAAAGACTCGATCCCCCCTGTGACAAGAAGGGGAAAGTTACCCCCGTTGCAGGAATAATTCCTGAAATTCCTCCGATATTGACAAATGTTTGAATCAGAAGCATACCTGCCATTCCAAGTGCCATCATCGCATTAAATGGACTACGAGCACGGACGCCTACAATAATAATTCGAATAATCAAAAAGAACAATAAGGCTAGAATTAAACTAGCTCCAACAAAACCGAGTTCTTCAATGACGATCGAAAACGCAAAATCGGTGTGGGCCTCTGGTAGATACCCCTTTTTCTCAATCGAATTTCCCAAGCCACGTCCAAGCCATCCACCGTTACTCATCGCATAGTAAGAATGAGTCAATTGAAGACCTGAGTTGGTGGCATTACCAAATGGATCAAAATAGGCCGCAAAACGACGAGCAATATAACCAAAGAGCGGAATTTTTTCCACCGTTTCTACACCCAAAATACGAATCGTTCCTAGAATAACTGTTGAGGCGGCCACAATTCCCAAAACCGCTGTTGAAAACCAGCGATAGGCAATCCCACTCACACTAATCATCACGACCATAATCAGCACAATAATCGTCGCATTTCCCAAGTCTGGCAGTGTCGCAACTAAACCAAGGAGGAGCAGACTGACCACCCGCCAATCTGTAAACTCTTTCGGAATCCAACTTCCTTTAATCAACGATACATAATCATAAGTCCGAATATCCGCCTGTTGTTTTGCAAACTCATGTGCCAGATACCAAATGATAATTAATTTCAAATATTCCGCCGGCTGCAAGGTTCCTGCAATCGGCAGAGGAATCCAGCCATGAGCCCCGTTAATCGGAGGAAACAACCGAGAAATAGCTAACAGAAATACTTCTACCAAAATAACCGAATAGATAACAGCTTTCTTGCGTAGAAAACTTAATTTCATACGATAAATCGTATAGATTGCTACCAAGCTGACAATCCAGAATCCTGCCTGGTTAATCACTGTTCTAAATGGATTTCCACCATTAATAATTTGCGTAGCACTGGTTGTCGAATAGACCATGACCAACCCAATCACCGATAAGATGAGATAGGGAATCAGTATGGAGTAATTCAACAACTGGCGTTTGTCAATCTTCATTGCTTATCCAACCTTCTTCGAGTATAGCTCTTATTATAGCATACTTTGTATAAAAATACTTATCACTTTCTAAGTTGCTCTGCAAACATTCGGAACTAACTTTTGTCAACAAGAAAAAGGCCGAAGCCTTTCATATCTATTCAAATGTTTCAAGATAAAATTCAATTTCATCCCCATTCGCAACTGTAAGGTCTTTCGCCCCTTTATCAGCCATTTGGCCATTAACTTTATACATCCAGTATGTATTGGTACTCGCATCTTGGCTAACACCATCAATTTCTGTTATCAAACCATTGTCTTCTACAATGTCATGATGTTCTTTAAGCACATCCATGACACTATCACCTTCTTCCGCAGTAACTTCCTGACGATTCTCTTTGTCCTTGGTTGTAATCTGCAAAGTGACTTCGATAGCCGATTTGCTCTGTTTCTCAGTAGTGTTTGTACAAGCAGCCAAGAAGAGCGAGAAGACAACCGTCAACATAATACTAATTTTTTTCATTTATAAAATCTCCTAAAAATATAATCAATAATTGGATAAAACAAAACTGTTGAAGCAGCGTGTAAACTATCAAAGACTAGACCATTAAGCCAGAAGACGATAGGGGAAATCCCAAACTGTGTAGCAGATAAAAAACTTATCGTTAGCCCATATAAAAAGACAAGAATCCCCGCCAGAAGACTCTGTAGCCACAAGGGAATGCTCTCTTTTTTGATAGAAGGACCAATTGCCAACCACCATATAAATTGGATGAAAGCAAAACTAAGAACTTGCCACAAAACAACTGTTCCAAATCCAAAAAGCAAGCCACTCCCTACCATCGCTAGTATCATCAATGTCCAGCTCTCCAGCAAACTGAAATAAGACAGAACAATGAGGAAAATAGCCGTAAGAGGCTTTATATTGGGAAATGGCCCAAAAACCACCCTTAAAACAATCGTCAAAGAGGACAGAACAACTAGCTGACTAACACGTCTTACTTTTTCACTTTTGTCATGCATACCAATTTAGCCTACCTTATTCCCTTTATTATGTCAAGTTCAGATAATCTTTTACTATTTCTTGAATCGTATTTTTTTGATTTTTTCATGATTTTACGGTAGAATTGAGGAGATGAGAAAGAAACTAAATCCGATGATTGTTGTTGGTTTTTTCCTATCCTTCTTTGCTCTTATTTTCATCACTGAGGTGACTGGAAATACTGTAAATAAGACGGAGGTAGCTAACGAACCCGCAGTCACACAATCAAACACCAGTACAAGTTCTAAAACAACAAATTCTAGCTCAAGTTATTACATTGCAAATGCGCTCGAAATGAAACCTATCGTCGACGTTTCTGCTTGGCAGAGACCTTCTGAAATTGACTACGATACCCTTAGCAAAAATATTTCTGGCGCAATCGTTCGTATTCAAAGTGGATCACACACTAAAAACGAAAATACAGCGACTGATAAAAACGGGTTAGATAAATCCTTTGATACCCATATTAAAGAATTCCAAGCAAGAAATATCCCTGTTGCTGTCTATGCCTATGTCACGGGAAATAGTATTGAGAGCATGCAGGAGGAAGCTCGAAGTTTTTATAAGGCCGCCAATAAATACAAGCCGACCTTCTATTGGTTAGACGTTGAAGAATATACCATGGATGATATGAATGCTGGAGTGGAGGCTTTTCGAAAAGAGTTAGAAACTCTCGGTGCTAAAAACATTGGAATTTACGTCGGAACCTATTTCATGGAAGACCACAGCATCAATGTGGATAAATTCGATGCAGTCTGGATTCCTACATATGGTGATGATTCTGGCTACTACAATGCCGCTCCAAATACTGATTTGGATTACGATCTTCACCAATACACATCACGTGGGTATGTCAACGGATTTGAACACCATTTGGATTTAAACCTCATTACTACACTCAAAGATCCTAACGAAGTTTATCAGAAACTATTTACAACACCCGAATAAAATGATACAATTTCACTAATTACATATACACAAAGGAGTGCTTCGGCTGAGATCGCAACTGCGAAATCCTCGAACCTGATCTAGTTAAAACTAGCGTAGGAATTGTGTGCTTTATAGAATGATACTATATTCTGCTATAAACACTCCTTTGTCTGCAATCTACAAAGGAGTATTTTTATGTCCACATCAAAATTATCCATCCTAGCCGAAGTCGCTATCTTTTCTGCAATTGCCCTCGTCTTTGACAAAATCCCGCTCTTTACAATGCCCCAAGGTGGATCCGTGTCTTTAGTCATGCTTCCAATCTTACTACTTGCTCTACGCCACGGACTAGGGGTTGGGGTTCTTACTGGTGGTATTGTCGGAACCATTCAACTTTTCTACGGTGGCTACTTCCTAAACGTTTTTCAAGTTTTTCTTGACTATGCACTTTCTTACGCCGGAATTGGTTTAGCAGGTTTAGTGGCACCCACCCTATCCAAACAAAAAGATCTAAAAAATGCTACTCTCATCATTACTCTGGCTAGTTTTCTAGGAGGAAGCATCCGATTGATAGCCACCTTTTTATCAGGAATTATTTTCTACGCAGACTACGCTCCAGATGGTATGCCTGTCTGGTTCTATTCCTTTACCTACAATATCAGCTATATTCTTCCTTCCACTGCAATTGCCTCTATTCTGCTCATTTTACTCTATAGAGCAAGACCAGTTTTTTACAATCTTTAATCAAAACTGCCTGCTGGATTTTATCTAACAGGCAGTCTTTTTAATTATTTTTACTTGCTTTATGCTATAATAGGAGCGTTATTATACATTTTGGAGGAAATTATGGCTTCTTGGATTTCAAGAATTATTAAAGGTATGATTATCGCACTCGGCTTTATCTTACCTGGTGTCTCTGGGGGAGTACTCGCTGCTATCCTCGGAATTTATGAGCGACTAATTGGATTTTTAGCAAATATTCGAAAAGATTTCAAGGAAAACTTTCTTTATTTTGTTCCTGTAGGAATCGGTGGAATTTTGGGAATCGCACTCTTCTCTTTCCCTGTTGAATATTTATTGCAACATTTCCAAGTCCCAGTTTTGTGGGCCTTTGCGGGAGCAATCGTGGGAACTATCCCTAGCCTGCTTAAAGAATCAACTCAAAAGAGCAAACGAGATAGCATTGATTTGGCTTGGTTGATTGGTACATTCATCATTTCTGGTCTCCTACTTTACAATTTAAGCGATCTTGTCGGGACACTTCCAGCAAACTTTGCAAGTTTTGTCTTGGCAGGTGCCTTGATTGCTTTAGGAGTACTTGTTCCTGGACTCAGCCCTTCAAACTTGCTATTGATTTTGGGTATCTACACGCCAATGCTAAATGGTTTCAAATCACTTGATCTATTCGGTACCTTCCTACCAATCGCAATCGGTGGCGTTCTTGCAATGGTTGCATTTTCAAAAGCAATGGACCACGCTCTGAAAGTATACCATTCACGTGTTTATCACTTTATTATTGGTATCGTCTCATCTTCTACTCTCCTAATTTTGATTCCACAAGCAAGCAACAAAGAGTCTATTTCCTATGCTGGAGCGAACTTTGTTACATGGATTGCTGCTATTGTCCTATTTATACTAGGAGCATGGTTAGGGCTTTGGATGAGTAAACTTGAGGAAAAATATAAATAATGGCAAAAAAGGTTAAAATAAAGAAAACCTTGGTGGACCAAATATTAGACAAGGCTAAGATCGATCATGATAGCCTTGTTTTAAATGCCTTCGAAGGTCAACTTCCACCAGGAATTGAAGAACACGAAATTTATAAAACACTGGCATTAACTGGGGATAAAACTGGACCAATTATCGGCATTGTCCCAATCACAGAACACCTGTCTGAGAAAAAATTAGCCAAGATCTCTGGCAATAAAAAAGTGAGCATGATTCCGCAAAAGGACTTGGAAAAGACAACTGGCTACGTCCACGGTGCCAACAATCCCGTGGGCATTCGTCAGAAGCATAATTTCCCAATCTACATTGATCAATCTGCCCTTGAACTCGGTCACTTGATTGTCTCTGCTGGAGAAATTGGTCGATCGATTAAAATTGATAGCCAGGTTTTAGCTGATTTTGTAAAAGCTGACTTTGCCGATTTGATTGAAGGGAGGGCCTAGACTTGAAAATCTACTTTGTCCGTCACGGTAAGACCGAATGGAATTTGGAGGGACGCTTTCAAGGCTATTCTGGAGATTCGGCTCTCTTGCCCGAATCTTATCAGGATTTAGAAAAACTGGGCAAATACCTTGCTGAAATCCCCTTTGATGCTATTTATTCTAGTGATTTGCAGCGTGCACATAGCACTGCCGTAGAAATTGCCAAAGCCAATCACCATTGCCAAACCGTTCTAACCACGCCACAACTACGTGAATGGAATTTTGGAACGCTAGAAGGAAGCAAGATGGCAATTTTTCGTGCCATCTACCCCAAACAAGCCTGGGCACTCAAACATAATCTAGCACGATTTAAACACGATGTCTTTGATGCCGAATCTGTCCATCAGGTCACACAGAGAATGGTCGATTTTATCCAGTCTCTTCAAGAAGAAAACCTGGAAACAGTCCTCATCGTCAGCCATGGTGCCTTTCTAACCGCTTCTATCCATCGCCTGCTTGGTTTTCCACCAGCCCAACTGCGTCACCGAGGTGGTTTGGATAATGCATCGGTTACTATTTTAGAAACAAGCGATTTCGAAAACTTTACAGAATTAGCTTGGAATGATACCAGCTATAAAGCAAAACAGTAGAATTTTCTGCTGTTTTTTCCTATCCTATTAGCAATTTATACTGATTTTTTCTATCTTCTATGATAAAATAGAAATAACAGACTTTGGAGGAATAAAATTTTTATGTCAACTGAACATTTTGAAGAATTAAATGACCAACAGATTGTCCGTCGTGAGAAAATGACGGCTCTTGCTGAACAGGGCATTGACCCATTTGGAAAACGTTTTGAGCGTTCTGCAAATTCAGCTGAATTGAAGGCCCAGTACGAAGACAAATCAAAAGAAGACTTGGAAGAATTAGGCCAAACAGCAATCATCGCAGGTCGTATCATGACCAAGCGTGGTAAAGGTAAGGCAGGTTTTGCTCACATTCAAGACCGCGAAGGCCAGATTCAAATCTACGTTCGTAAGGATGATGTTGGCGAAGAAAATTATGAAATCTTCAAAAAAGCAGACCTTGGTGACTTTATCGGTGTCGAGGGAGATGTCTTCAAGACAAACGTTGGTGAGTTGTCTATCCATGCTCGCAAATTGACTCACTTATCTAAAGCGCTCCGCCCATTGCCAGAAAAATTCCACGGTTTGACAGACATCGAGACCCGCTACCGCAAACGGTATTTGGACTTGATTACTAACCGCGAGAGCTTTGACCGCTTTGTGACCCGCTCAAAAATTATCTCAGAAATCCGCCGTTACCTTGACGGACTTGGTTTCTTGGAAGTTGAAACACCTGTCCTTCACAACGAAGCTGGTGGTGCTGCAGCTCGTCCATTCATCACCCACCACAATGCCCAAAATATTGACATGGTACTTCGTATCGCGACAGAACTCCACCTCAAACGCCTAATTGTCGGCGGTATGGAACGCGTTTATGAAATCGGCCGTATCTTCCGCAACGAAGGTATGGATGCGACCCACAACCCTGAGTTCACTTCCATTGAGGTTTACCAAGCTTATGCAGACTATCAAGACATCATGGACTTGACCGAAGGTATTATCCAGCACACTGCCAAGGCTGTTGTCGGTGATGGTCCTGTGACTTATCAGGGCACTGAAATTGCTATCCATGAGCCATTCAAGCGTATCCACATGGTTGATGCTATTAAGGAACAAACTGGCGTGGACTTCTGGCAAGAGATGAGCTTCGAGGAAGCAAAAGCCCTTGCAGCTGAGCATAAAGTCCCTGTGGAAAAACACCATACAGAAGTTGGTCAAATCATCAACAGCTTCTTTGAAGAATACGTTGAAGCAACCCTTATCCAACCAACCTTTGTCTATGGTCACCCAGTAGCCGTATCTCCACTGGCTAAAAAAAACGATGAAGACCCACGCTTCACAGACCGCTTCGAGCTCTTCATCATGACCAAGGAATACGGAAACGCCTTTACAGAATTGAACGACCCAATCGACCAATTGGAACGCTTCGAAGCCCAAGCCAAGGCTAAAGAACTCGGTGACGACGAAGCGACAGGCGTTGACTACGACTACATCGAAGCCCTCGAATACGGTATGCCACCAACAGGCGGCCTCGGAATCGGTATCGACCGCCTCTGCATGCTCCTGACAGACACCACTACTATTCGGGATGTGCTATTGTTCCCTACAATGAAGTAAGCAAGAATAGCTTGTTAGTATTGTTTTTACTAGAATGTACCAATCGCTCTCCAGTTTTCTTAGCGATTGGCTGGGAGTGGGAAAGAACTCGACTGGTCTAAAAAAGAGTTCGTCTTCCCACCCCCGCACAGTTGATTAGGTCAGATTTGGAGTGTGAAACACGAACAAATCTGCCAATCAACCACTGCGCCGAGATGTTGACACGAACTCTGAGAAGCGTGGCAGGACTTTTTTCCCAGCCTCACTCCCTACAATGAAATAGGTAACAGGCTGACAAGGTCTACCAGACCTTATCACTCCCGATAATGAAATAAAAATTACAAACTGTTTAACACCGTTACTTAAAACACTCTTGGAATTTCCAAGAGTGTTTTTGCATGCAAAAAACCCCGACCACTTGGTCAGGATTTTCAGGAGATTATGAAAAATATTTAGGATTGGGAGTGGGACAGAACTCAAATAATCATAGAGAGTTCCCCTCACTTCCCAACAGTAGTTCGAGCTAAAATAGTCCACTGGACTATTTTAGTCCCACCCCCGCATAGCTCCAACAGTCAGAGTAGTGACTGTTGGAGGTTGGAAATAAAGCGAACACCGTTCGCTTCAGCCGTAGAGGAAGATGTGGAGTGTAAAACACGAATTGTTGAAATTTGCTTCGCAAATCTTATCTCCAACCTTTAACAGTCCACTGGACTGTTAAAGCCAATCAACCACTGCGCTGTGATGTTGACTCCACTTTAGAGAAGTGAGGCTATTATAACGTCCCCTCCTTTTTATCTCATGAGTCTTGGGACCGATTCTCTTCTTTTTTTGCAAAATATTCTCGGACAATTGGCGCGACTTCTTTTCCGTAGAGTTCGATAGCACGGAGGACATCTTCATGTGGCATAGAGCCGATTGGGAGATGGAGGAAGAAACGGTCCAAGTCAAGTGTTTCAATTGTCTTGATAATTTTTTCAGTAACTCGTTTTGGATCTCCGACGATGGTTGCCCCTTCGTCTGTCAGGGAGTAGAGATATTGCGCCTTGGTCATCTCGCTCCAATGTGGGCGGTCTTTGGCAATATTGTCCGTAATTACTTTAGTTGGATGATAGTATTCTTCCACAGCCTTGTCATGGTCGTCTGCAATCCAACCCCAAGAATGTGCTGCAACTTTCGTTTTCTTTGGATTATGACCTGAGTTGCGGGCAACCTTGCGATAATCATCGACTAAAGGTTTAAAGCGATGGGTCCCTGCACCAATGACAGCATAAACGATTGGCAAGCCCTTCTTAGCAATCTTGATGGTGGATTCTACATTGCCCCCAGTTGCGACCCAAATCGGAAAGTCTTCCTGAACAGGACGTGGATAGACTGGCTTATTATCGACTGACTGGGTAAAATGTCCATCCCACTTGAGATTGGTTTCCTTGTCGATTTCCAGAAGCATATCTAGCTTTTCATCGAAGAGTTCTTCATAGTCATGGAGATCATAGCCAAACAAGGGGAATGACTCCGTAAAGGAACCACGACCCGCCATGATTTCCGCTCTGCCATTTGACAAAGCATCAATGGTGGTGTACTGCTGATAAAGTCGTACAGGGTCCATGGAGGAAAGGATTGAAACTGCTGATGTTAGCTTGATATGCTTGGTATTGACGGCACCAGCTGCCAGCACAATCTCAGGTGCAGAAACCGCAAAATCTTCTCGGTGATGCTCCCCAATCCCATAAACATCAAGCCCCACCGCATCAGCTAGTTCGATTTCTTTGACTAGCTGGCGAATTCGCTCGTCATGGCTGTAAGTTTCCCCTGTTTTTTCTAGTGGAGTTGTTTCGCCAAATGTTGAAATACCTAATTCTACCATGATGTGTTCTCCTTTGAAATCACTATTTCTTAATTGATGCGTTTATTTTATCTCTAATTAGTGACAAAATCAATTGATTTGCTCAGAAAATAAAACGACTAGGAAAAACCTAATCGTTTCAATAGATTGATTATTCATAGCGCAAAGCTTCAATTGGATTAAGCTTAGATGCTTTGTTTGCAGGTAGTACACCAAACACAATACCAACTACTGCTGAGAAAGCCAGACTACCTAACACAACAGGAATTGAAATTTCAGCAGCTATTCTTTCGCCCAACGCCTTGCTCACATTGAGCAAGAACACTATTGTCTGAGCGATTGCGAGACCAATTGCTCCACCAAGAGTTGTCAAGACCATCGCTTCTATCAAGAATTGAACCAAGATATTTCCTCTAGTTGCTCCAAGCGCTTTTCGAAGACCGATTTCACGAGTCCGCTCAGTTACTGATACCAGCATGATATTCATGACACCGATACCACCAACTAGCAAGGAGATACCTGCAACAGCACCGATAAACAAGGTAACGCCAGACATTTGAGATTTAAACTCCTCCAACATGGCTGACATATCATAAATCTCGTATCTCGCTTCTTTCAATCCAGTCGCTTTAGTCAAGTAATCTGCAGCAGCCTGCCCAACTTCTGTTGCCCGAGTAACATCTTCAACATGGACAAAGATTTGAGAATTTTCTTTCATGCCTGTTTCAGCAGCTAGCTGCGTATTAGTCATGACGGCATTTCCACCTGAATTCATTCCATAAATAGCTGTCCCTGCTTTCGGATCTTTGTAGACCCCTATTACTAGATAGGCATTGCTATTAACACTAATCGTCTGATTGAGAGAGTTCTCTATAGAACCAAATAACTTCTCTGCTAATGCCGTATCTAGCATAATCATACGTGAAAAACGACTATAGTCATTAGCTGTAAACTGACGACCAGCTAAAATCTCATACTCTTTCACAGCAAAGAAATTCTGGCTAACACCAGTAATAGTGACATTCTCTGCTTTTTTATTGCCCGATCTGACTTCAGCTATGTTGCTGATACTGGAGTAATAGTTTGACACGCCATCAATCTCTAGCAGTCCTTTTAAAGTAGAATCCGTTAAATCCGGCTCTTCCTCTAAAATTGGTTCTTCCGTCGACGCTGTGCCAAACGGACCGAAAGCTGTGCCTGAACTGGAGAAGGCAGTAAAGTAAACCTGAACATTATTTTGATCACCAGCTAAAGACTTTTCTATGCTTTTGGCCACCCCTGTTCCCATGGCAACAATAATGACAACTGCAGCCACACCAATGATGATACCTAACATAGTAAGGAGCGATCTCATTTTATGAGCCATAATAGATTTGAGGGCGAATTTCCAATTTTCCATCTAAACTCCCTCCCTTCGACTATCTTCGGTAATTACTCCATCACGTAGAACGATTTTTCGTTTTGCGTAGGCAGCAATCTCAGGCTCATGCGTAACCATGATAATGGTCTTTCCTTCATTATTCAACTCCGTCAGAAGTTGCATAATCTGCTCACCTGTCTTGGTATCTAGGGCACCTGTAGGCTCATCTGCTAAAATAATAGCTGGGGTATTGACTAGTGCACGAGCAATAGCTACCCGTTGTTTTTGACCACCAGACAATTCTGATGGTAAATGCGTCATCCGCTCTGCCAATTCAACTTTTTCAAGATATTGTTTAGCTAGTTCCTTACGTTTGCTTGATGGAACTCCAGCATAAATCAAGGGTAATTCTACATTTTGAAGGGCGTTAAGTTTCGATAAGAGGAAAAATTGTTGAAAAACGAAACCGATTTGGTCATTCCGAACCTGAGCTAATTTTTTCTCAGAAAGTTGACTGACTTCTTCACCTTCCAACCAATAGTTTCCTGAACTGGAACGATCTAAAAGCCCAATAATGTTCATCAAGGTTGATTTCCCTGAACCAGAGGGCCCCATAATGGCAAGAAACTCTCCCTCTTCCACCTCTAAATCAATATTCTTTAAAACTTGGAGTTCTTGATCACCATTTTTGTAGGATTTATTGATACTTGTTAGTCTAATAAGCTGGTTCTTCATTGGCTTCAACCTCTTTGCCATCTTCGAGATTCGGAGTTGGAATGGTAATAACCTTATCTCCTGCTGCTATACCAGCGGTCACTTCCTGATTCAAAGCATCTGCGTTCCCCAGAGTGACTTCTACTTTCTTAGCTTTCCCATCAACCAAGGTCCACACATAGTTTTTATCTTCTTCTGGCACAACTGCGGACACCGGAATTAAAATATTTTTACTTGTATTGACAACCTCAATATTTACAGAAAATCCTTGCTTCAACTCACCTAATTCACTAGTTAAAGCTGCCTTAAATGGATATTTAGCACCTGAACCACTGGTTCCTGTTGTAGCAGCACCAGCTTGATCACTAGATGGATAGTTTGAAATATAGGTAATTTTCCCTGTCCAAGTCTTATCGGGATATACCTTGCTAGTCAGCTTGACCTCTTGATCCACTGCAATGTTAGCCAAATCGTATTCTGTCAAACTACCTGTTACTTGCAAACTACCTTGGTTTACAATATGTACAACTGTCTGGCTCGATGTAGAATTCTTAGAAACAGCCTTATTCACCTCAACAACTGTACCAGCAACGGTACTAGTTACTGTCGCTTCAGTTAAAGCTGTATAGGCTTTATCAACCGCAGCTTGAGCATCTGCGTATGAATCATTCAAGTCTGCCAACTGCATATCTACTGAACGTTGTGCAGTAGCAGTTGCTGCAGCATCTGTTTCTGCATCACCAGTTGTTTGAACAGTCTGACCGTTGGTTCTTAAGTCTGCAATTTGGCGACCAATCTTATCACGACCACGAACAGCAGTATCCAAAGCAGACTGTAATTCTGTAGCATCATAGCGAATCAAAGGGGTACCTACTTCGACCTTAGCACCTGGAGCAACCAAAACCTCACTCAAATCTCCCTTAGAAGGATCATAGTAAACATACTGCTCGTCTGCTGCTGTAATCGTTCCTGTAAGTAGCGTTGAGGAAGCAATTGAGCCTTCTTTAGCAACAGTATAGGTCATACTCATGGCTACATCTTCCGAAGATGATGGCGATGTTAGCATATTGCTAAAAATTAAAGCCCCACCTACTAAGGCAACTGCGACCACTCCAAGACCACCAAACAAAGCAATTTTTGCTTTCTTTGTCTTTAACATAACAAACTCCTTTTCTTTACAAAACATACCTATTTGTGTTGTCTATATAATACACAAATACAAGAACAAATGCAAGTTTTTTCCTAACTATTTTATAAAAAGTTCGGCGATTTTCCCACTTACATTTTTGTAAGGTAACGTAGCAGATTTTTGATTGACATACAAAAAAGCGTTACAATGAATATAATTATTGACCTTTATTGGAGGAAATTTATGAAAGTGTTTGATATTATCGCTATCGGAGGCGGGAGCGGAGGCATCGCTACCATGAACCGAGCCGCTATGTACGGTGCCAAGGCAGCAGTTATTGAGGGAAGCTATCTAGGAGGGACCTGTGTTAACCTTGGCTGTGTACCCAAAAAAATTATGTGGTACGGTTCTCAGGTAGCAGAAGCCATTCAGCATTATGGACCTGAATATGGATTTACTAGCCAAGAAGTGACCTTTGATTTTGCCACCTTGCGTAAAAATCGCGAAGCCTATATTGAGCGTTCACGCGCATCTTACGGTAATACTTTTAACAATAACGGAGTAGAAGTTATCCAGGGTTTCGCACGTTTTGTGGACAATCAAACGGTTGAAGTCAATGGTGAGCTGATTCGTGCAAAACACATTGTCATCGCAACTGGCGCCAAACCGGTAGTCCCTGCTATTCCTGGTAGTGAGCTAGGGATTGTATCTGACGATATCTTTGCATGGGAAGAATTACCTTCTTCTGTGGCTGTGATTGGTGCTGGTTATATCGCTGTGGAAATGGCCGGTCTCCTACATGGACTCGGTGTCCAAACTGACCTCTTTGTTCGTGGCAATCGCCCTCTTCGTAGCTTTGATACCTACATTGTTGATGCCTTGATGGAAGAAATGCAACGTACCAACCTTCCACTCCATACCGGGAAAACTCCTGTCAGTCTTGAAAAAACTGATGATGGACAAATCCAGATTAACTTTGCTGACGGTAGTAGCCATATTGCTCAGAAGATCCTTTGGGCAATTGGACGTAAATCAAATATTGACAAACTCAACCTAGAAGCAACTAGTGTTCAACTTACTTCTTCAGGACATATTTCTGTCAATGAATACCAAGAAACAGTTGTACCAGGTATCTATGCCCTCGGTGATGTGACTGGTGAAAAAGAATTAACACCCGTTGCAATCAAGGCAGGTCGCCTTTTGGCAGAACGTTTATTTAACAATAAACCAACCGCAAAAATGGATTACACAACCATCCCAACTGTCGTCTTTTCTCACCCCGCTATCGGAACCGTTGGTCTGACTGAGGACGAAGCGATTGCCCAATACGGCCAGGACAAGGTAAAAGTCTATACTTCAGCCTTTACTTCTATGTACACTGCCCTAGAAAACAACCGCCAAATGGCCAAGTTTAAATTAGTAACCGTAGGAGAAAATGAAAAAGTCGTTGGTCTGCACGGCATTGGCTATGGTGTCGATGAAATGATTCAAGGATTCTCAGTTGCTATCAAAATGGGAGCTACAAAAGAAGAATTTGATGCCGTTGTCGCCATCCATCCGACAGGTTCTGAAGAATTTGTTACTATGCGTTAACTCAATTGAAAAAGTCCAGACATGAAGGTCAGCACTGTCTGGACTTTTTCTTATGGTAATATAGCAATTGCTCGCACTGGTGAACCCGAAGCCTTCTCCCAATGAGGAAAAGCGATTGAAATCAATGCACCTGTTGGTGGTACCTGATTCAAGTTTGCCAATACTTCCAACTGATAAATATCTTTTGATAGGAGATAGTATTCTTCTGGTAAACTTCCTCCGTGTTTGGCTGCAGATACTCCTGAATCGGTATCCAATGTTTCATGACCAACTGCTTTCACCTGACGTTCTTCAATCAAATATTCTAGAGCTTCATGACTCCATCCTGGTGTACGTTGAACTCCATCTTCGTCTAGATTACGAATGGCATCTTGACTAGGCCAACGCTTTGACCAATCCGAACGAAAGGCAACAAAAGATTCTGGCGCAATCGGGCCATATTCAGCCTCAAAGTCTAAAATATCCTGCTTAGTTATCTCATAGTCATTATTTGCTATAACAGCAGCTGATCTATCAATAACGTAGAGTGGCAGGAGTAAATCTTTCAAATCAATCTCATCAAGATAACGAGCTCCTTCTACAAAATGAATCGGAGGATCAATATGGGTTCCATACTGCCCCACAACCGTAAATTGTTCGACAAAGAAGCCATCCTTATGAGTAAATAGAGCTTTCTTTTCGAGAGCTGGTAGCGCAGGGAAATGCGGGCTCTTTTCATTGATTTGGTGAGTCAAGTCTACCCAAGTTTTAGATTTAAGAGTACGGTAAATATCAAGTAATTCTGTCATAGAAATTCTCACTTTCTTTTTTTATTATTCTAGCATAGGTATAGGTTGTTTTACATATAATTTGTTGTTTTTTTACTATATAAGTTTCTCATTAGTTGTTATAAAAATCACCTATAAAGTTGTTACAGCCGATGAAAGAACATTGACTTTCTTATCCAATCTCACTATAATTTTTGTTAACCATAAAATTTTAAGAGGATAACAAATGAAAACAACTTCTATCAAATCACTTGTTTATATCGCTATTGGAACAGCCTTAATTTCCACCCTTTCACAAATCAGTCTGTCTATTGGACCTGTACCATTTACATTACAAACCTTGGCTATCGGCTTAGTAGCTTGTCTATACAAACCCAAGGAGGCAATTACAAGTGTCAGCTTATATCTAGTTCTTGGCGCTATCGGTTTACCTGTTTTTGCTGGTTTTTCTGGTGGCTTTGCTGCACTCACAGGACCGACATCTGGCTTTCTATGGGGGTTTCTACTCTACACTATCATCACTTCTACCCTCACTAAATCAGACTCCTCACCAGTTACAATTTTTCTAGCCTGCCTACTTGGAACAAGTATCTGTTTCCTTCTCGGCTGTTTTGTATTTAAGCTAGTTTCAGGTGCCAGTTGGACTGACACTATCGGATGGACTGTTTTGCCTTTCATTCTTCCTGATTTAGCTAAAATTACACTAGTCATGATTTGTCATCGTTTATTGCAACCTGTTATCAAAAAAGAAGCCTATTTTGCTTAGGCTTCTCTCATTTATTTATTAGCAAACGCATCGAGTAGAACTTGAAATTCCTCATTGCTAAGAGTGATCCCTTTCCCCATCTTGGTATGGTCAGGACTCCAGGTACGGATGTCATACTTGGCTGGTGCTCCATTAAAAGATACTCGATTAAGCTCCTTGGTCCATCCTTTATCATTTTCAGATAAGACCAATAATTTTTCTTCAATTTCAAATGTAAATTCTGCCATTTGTTACCTCCTCGCTTATCTATTCGAAAAAGCTTGTCATTTTTATAAAAATTAGATAATATAATTATATCAAGTTTGAAAGGATTATGCCATGAAGAGGTTTTTAGAAGTTATTTTCGAGCAGATCACCGTCTTTTTAGAACATGGCAAAGTTCCTAAGTCTATTGAGCCAGATAGCAAGGAAGAAATCAAGAATAACTTGGAGCTGGCTTTGTATAAAAAAGCTGCAGTCCATGTCATCTATGGTGATCGTAGTTTCACAGGTGACATTGTGAAATATGATACCAATCGCCAACGGATTATCATGAAAAATTTCAAACGTCAGGTTACCAGCATTATAAAAATCGAGGACATCAAAAAAGTTACCTTGGTTCCAGATAGCATCAAGACTTCTCAACAACAAACAAAAGGCTGAAATTTCAGCCTTTTGTTTGTTTATGCACGAATAGTTAGGGATTGTCCATCTTCTTGGTAGAGGTTGATGAGGCCTGATTTGCAGGCACGGATCATGTCACCAGGATAGATTTCACGGTCCAGCTTAATAGTTAAGAGCTCCATCGGCTTGTTGGCACGGTCAATCTTTTCTCCATTTGAATCATGCAAGTCCTGAATAGTCGTTTCAAAATGACGGAAACCTGGTCCGTAAAACTCTACTTGGTCGCCTTCGTTGATAACATTACGCTGGCGAATGGTTGCAGTCATGGTTTCCTTGTCAAAAGCCACTACTTCGGCGATGAATTTGTATTCTGGAATCTTACGGCGGGCTCCAAAGAGCTGCTCATTTTCACTCGGCGGGCTATAGTAGAAACCAGTCGCCAATTCACGTTGGGCAACCTTCCACATCTCATCAATCAGGTCTTGCTTAATCGCTTCAAACTTTTCTGGGCTTTCAAGATAGGCATCTACCGCAGCCTTGTAGCAGTTGGTTACTGTTGATACATAGTGGACAGACTTCATACGGCCTTCGATTTTCAGGCTATCGACTCCGTTTTCAATCATATCTGGAATATGGTCGATCATACACATATCCACCGCAGACATGGAGAACTCCTCTGGTATTTCCCCCTTAATCGAACGGCGTTCTTCGCCAAAAGGTAGGTCATAGAGGTTGTACTTCCAGCGGCAAGACTGAGAGCAACCACCGCGGTTGGCGTCGCGTTTGCTCATGTGGTTGGAGAGGACGCAGCGACCTGAGTAGGAGATACACATGGCACCGTGAACAAAGGCTTCGATTTCAACGTCTGTCCGTTTGCGGATTTCAGCCACTTCTTCCATGGTCACTTCGCGGGCCAAGACAACACGGGTCAAGCCCAATTCCTTCCAAAACTCAAAGGTTTCGTAGTTGGTAGATGATGCCTGAGTTGACAGGTGGATTTCAAGGCCTGGTGCTTCAGTCGCACAGATGACGATAAGGGCTGGGTCGGAAACGATAACCGCATCCAAGCCCATGTCTCGTAGTTCACGGAACCAAGCTCCCGCTCCTTCTTCATTGCCTTCGTGGGTGACCATGTTGGCAGCTACATAGACCTTGGCTCCACGGGCATGGGCATATTCGATTCCTTCCCGCATCTCATCCATGGTAAAGTTCCCTGCACGGCTACGCAGACCGTAGGCCTGGCCACCGACAAAGACAGCATCAGCACCATAATCAATGGCTACCTTCAATTTCTCCAAAGTCCCAGCAGGTGACAAGACCTCGGGACGCTTTAATGTTTTTGACATAATAAACTTCTTTCTATTTGCAGGATAGAATAACGATGTTGTTTCATTCGGAAACTTAGGGCAGAGCTAACTCTGTCAGGTTAAAGTAAATAAATTGTGCTATAAATATTGTTATTTAACCTTATTGCGGTCAAATTCGTAGAAGCCTGTATCCAAGCCACGTTCAGCTGGATGGAGCTTGCGCACCTGTTCATCCAAAAGGAAGGCCTGATCATAAGTGAATTCGCCTTTTTCAATCAAATCTCTTGCTTGAACAAAAAGCTTAACAATTTCAACAAAGTTCTGACCAGGGCAATAGATACCATCAAGTTTCCAATTATGATAACCATGTTCATCTAATTCTGACAGCTTGGTCATCATATCAATGTCATTGTTGATAAAGATATGGGTACCATGCTTGTCCTCAAAGATAGAATAGTGGCTATCTGGGTCACTCGGCTCAGCTAAGAAAAGTCCGCGTCCACGTGACAAATCTGTCTCATCCGCCTTTGTAAAATTGTAGTAATTCTGTAACAAGGTTCGTTTAGAATGATGAATAACAGAGGCGCCGTAGACCAAGATTTCCGCTGGCATTTCCAAGTTCTTAGCAATATCAAAGAGTTCTTCTGATGGAATCTCTCTTGCCAAAACAGCCTCTACTGCTCCATGATCTTTCCAAAAGTTAATCTGACGGCTGGAAGTCACAAAGACAGATGTATCATAGATTAGCTTGAAATTGTAGCCATCACGTTTATTGATATAGAAAATTCCAGTATCTCCGACAACCAGATAATCAACCTTGATTTCCCTCATTAGCTCCATAAACGGTTTGATATTGTCCATCATATCTTGGTGCATGAGGGCATTGGCAGCGACCGTCAATTCCTTCCCTGCGCTATGAACTAGCTCTGCTATTTCCCTGAGTTCATCATAGGTAAAATTTGTTGGGATGCGAAGGGCATGGTCCTCTTCCCCAACATAAATACGGTCAACTCCTGCTGCAAGCAGTTCTTTGATCTGCTCAATACTTTCAGCTGTTGCTGTAATGATAATTTTTTCCATAAAGATAATTATATCAAAAAGAGAAATATCTGATAAGTGACTAGCTGTGTTTTAATATTCAGACTTTTCTAATATCCTTCTTGTAACATTATTGTAATATAAATGACATAATAATTCATCAATGATATGGTATTCTTTAAGGAGCAGAAAAGGAGACGATATGCCATTAAGACACTATCAGTCCCATGAGTACCAGTACGAAGAGTATATCCCGAAAGAGAAAAAGGCTAATTTTCAAACCTATCAAGCAAAAAATACCAATAAAGAACGTCTAAAGGAATTGTTGTTTTTTGTTAATATCGCATTTTTTAGTTTGATAACAGTCATCGCTAGTTATGTCTATCTATCCGTAGGCATTCCTGTTTTTATTGCCATCATATTGGCAAGTGCGACGGGTTTTCTTGGACTACGTTTGGTTCAAATTGGACTAAAGAAGAAATTTAAACCCAGACAAGTTATCAGAAAAAATTAATAATGAAGTATGAAGACAGAGAAAGTTATTCTCTGTCTTTTTTGCATGAACCACTGCCGTCTGTAAACAATTGATTTTCTGCACCTCTTAATATAGTCTGGTAATTTTCTATCTTATAATCTAAACGTTCTAGAGCTTGCTGAATTTCCAACAATCGTAACTGCAGGACTTCCCGTTCCTCTTTTAGTAAATCAATCCGGGCTTCCACAGTACTATCGCCAGCCTGCACCAAGCCCATATACTCAATCAAGCGCTCAATAGACATACCAGCACTCCTAAAGCAGCGAACAAATTCCAAAACGGCTACATCATTTTCCACAAAGTCCCTTACTCCAGAAGATTTTCTTGCAATTTTGGGAATAAGCCCTATCCGCTCATAGTAGCGAATGGTATCTGCCGATAGACCTGTTACATCACTAACTTCTTTAATGTTCATATTCATTCTCCCTTAGTTTTGTATATCTATTATATACCTTTAAGTCAACTCTAAGTCAAGTATGCGACAAAAAGAGGCTGAGCAAAAACTAGCCAGTAAATAAAAAACACAGATAGATTCAAGCTGATTTTGATGAAATCCAGCCGAACTATTTGTGTTTTTCCTTTTGTTTCTATTATCATGGGCTAATTTCTT